>DAORHS010000145.1:0-8964 GCA_035438165.1 Prosthecobacter sp. | reverse complement strand
TGCCGGATTCATCCTTGGGCGGGGTATTACCCTGCAAAAGGAGCTTTGCGCTCCATCCACCGCCATGAAACACACCCTCCTCCTCCTCGTCCGCACCGCCTTTGCGCTGCTCCTTCTCAGCACCACCACCGTGGTCCTCGCCGATCTGCCGCAGCAGCGCAAAGCCCTCGACGAACTCCAGGCCGCGAAGAAAGCCGATAATCCGCTGCCCTTGCTGGAGTCCGCCAAAAACCGCATCAGCAAAGCCAACAAGGGCAACAAGGGCGGCGACAAGGAGGACGTGATCGACAAAATCGACGAGGCCATCAAGGAGTTGCAAGCCGGCAACAAGAGCAAAATGGAGCAGAAGATCAACGCGGCCATCGCCAACCTGCATCAGGGCAAGGACAAGTCGAAACGCCCGAAGTGAGGGGCCGCCACATGAATGCGGATGCTGGTTAGGCAGGCCGTTATCAATGACGGTGATTTGCCGGGGCACTTGCTGGTAGCGGGGGAAACACCCGCCGCCAATTGCGTCGGCACGTCGCAATTCACACACTCTTTGTCGTGGTGAAAAGCGGCTGGCCTTCGTTATCCTCCCACCATGCCCAAACTCGCCGCCTTCCCGAAAGCCTTCATGCAGGCCCTCTGCAAAGAAGGAACCATGACCGTGTCCGAATGGATCCAGCTTGCCTCCAAGCTCGATGTGCAGGGTCTCGAATGGTACGCGGGCTTCCTGGAGATGGCCGACGAGTCCAACTGGCCGCGCTTTCGCCAGGAGGTCGAGGACACGGGCAAAGTGATCCCGATGATGTGCTGCTCGCCGGATTTCACGCATCCTGACGCCGCTTTTCGTGAGAAGGAGATCGGGAAGCAGAAGCGCTGGATCGACATGACGCACACGCTCGGCGGCAGCTACTGCCGAGTGCTCAGCGGCCAGCGCAGGCCTGAACTGACGCTGGATGAAGGTGTAAAGCTCGCGGCGGATTCGATTTACGCCTGCCTTCCCTATGCGCAGGAGCGCGGCATCACGCTGATCCTCGAAAACCACTACAAGGACGACTTCTGGGAGTATCCCGAGTTTGCGCAGAAGATGGATGTCTTCTGCAAACTCGTCGATGCCGTGAACCACCCGAACTTCGGCGTCAACTACGATCCCTCAAACACCTACCTCGCCGGTGAAGACCCGATTGAGCTGCTGAAGCGTGTCTCGCATCGCGTTGTGACCATGCACGCCAGCGACCGCTATCTCGCCGAGGGCACGATTGAAGACCTCCGCAAAGAGGAAGGTGGTGCGCAAGGCTACGCCAAACGTCTCCGCCACGGCGAGATCGGCAAAGGCATGAACGACTACGACGCCATCTTCACCGAGCTGAAGAGCAAAGGCTTCAACGGCTGGATCAGCATCGAGGACGGTGTCGATGGCATGGAGCAGCTCGCGCGCAGCGTGGAGTTCCTGAAGCGCAAGATCGCGCAGCACTGGCCGTGATTGATCACCACTCCGTTGCTCCACCACTCCAACACCTCGTCCCATGAAGCCGCTCATCCTCCTCTTCGCCCTCCTCGCCACCGCCGTTTTTGCCGAACCGGCCAAAGCCCCTGCCAAACAGACCCCCAAGCCCTTCACGCTGCCCGCCGGCATCCGAATGGAGAAAGACACCGCCTACATCGAAGGCGGTGATGAGGCGCAGAAGCTCGACATCTATCTGCCGGAGACGCCTGCGGACAAACCGCTGCCTCTCATCGTCCACATTCACGGCGGCGGCTGGCGTGGCGGCAGCAAGTTTCCCTGCCCGGTCGCGCTGATGGTGCTCAAGGGCTACGCCGTGGCCAGTGTCGAGTATCGCTTCAGCCAGAAGGCGGTCTTCCCCGCGCAGATTCAGGACTGCCAGGCCGCGATCCGCTGGCTGCGGGCTCACAGCAAGCAATACAACTTCGATCCCGGGCACGTCGGCGCTGTTGGCGGTTCCGCAGGCGGTCATCTCTCCGCACTCGTCGGCACTTCCGGCGGCAAGAAGGCCTTCGCGCCCATCGGCGGCCATGAAGACCAGTCTGATCGCGTGCAGGCCGTGATCGACATCTACGGCCCCGCCGACTTCAGCACCGTCGTGCAGCAGGCCGCCGAGGACAAAAACGTGAAGAACATCTTCGCCTTCAACACACCCAGCGATCCCTACTCCGGCCTCATCGGCACGAAGCTCGATGACAAATCGAAAGCCGATGCCGTCAGTCCCGTGCATTACGTCAGCAAAGACAATCCGCCCTTTCTCATTCTGCACGGCACGCATGACACGCTGGTGCCGTATGCGCAAAGCGTGCAGCTCGAAGCCGCGCTGAAGGAAAATGACGTCGCCGTCTGGCTCCAAACGCTGCCAGGAGCCGGTCACGGCGGCCCCGCCTTTGGCAAACCGGCCGTGCTTCAGCTCATGCAGAGCTTTTTCGACAAGCATCTGAAAGGCGCGGACGTGAAGATCAAGCTCGTGCCGGAGGCAGCACTAAAGTAGTCATGCGCTTCAGCGCGTGAACGTGTGAAAGGCCGATGAGCTGCCGAATCGCCTCAAAGCACCGAAATCCTCTTCTACCCCACATCTGCGCGCGCTAAAGCGCAGCACTACTTTCCATGAAACGCCTCCTCCTCACGCTCACCCTGCTCTCCACCACCGTTCTCGCCGAAGACTGGGGCGCGTATCAAATCGCGCCAGTAAGCGCACCAGAGTTTATTTTGGAGGTCGTCGGTGAGTCCAAGGAAGGCGACATCGTCTCGATCAACAAACCCAGCAATGCATCGAACCAGAAATGGATCATTCAGCCCAAGGGTGATGGCTGGTTCTGGCTGATGCCTGCCTCACAACCGGGGCTCGCGCTCACGGTGGATGGTGCGGGAACGAAGAACGGCACGAAGATCATCCTCGCGAAGGACAACAAGTCGGATGCGCAGCTCTGGTCGCTCACGAAGCAGGACAACGGCAGCTACGCGCTTGAGCCAAAGCATGCGCCGGGCATGGGGCTCGATCATCTCGGTGGCAGGAAGGAGATCGGCGCGAAGGTCGATCTCTGGCAGCACAAGCAGGGCGACCAGCATTTGCAATGGTTCATCAAGCCGCTCGCGGGAAGCGGCATCACTGAGGCGAAGCAGGACGACGCGCCTGGCTACACGCCACCTACGGTCAAGCCGGAGGACGTCAAACCCGGCCGCATCGAGACCTTCACCTTTACGCAGAGCAAGATCTTCCCCGGCACCGTGCGTGAGGTGACGGTCTTCATTCCTGCGCAGTATGACGGCAAGAAATCCGCGTGCGTTTATGTGAAGACCGACGGTTTCCGTCCTCAGGAGAAGGAGCTTCTGGAAACGATGATCGCCACGAAGGAAATCCCGGTGACGGTCGGCGTGTTTGTGCGGCCCGGCGAGGTCCCTGCGCCAATGAAGGGCACCGCAGGCCGCCGCAATCGTGACTTCGAATACGACGCGGTGAATGACAACAACGCGCGCTTCTTCGACGAGGAGCTGCTGCCGTTCGTCGCGAAGCAGTATCAGCTCAATCTCAGCACCGATGGCAACGACCGCTGCATCGCCGGTGGCAGCAGCGGCGGCATCACGGCCTTTGCGGCGGCGTGGAACCGGCCGGAGGCCTTCAGTCGCGTGTATTGCGTGAGCGGCAGTTTTGTCGCGTTTCGCGGCGGGCACGAGTTCCCGACGATGGTGCGCAAGTTTGAGGCACGTCCCATCCGCGCCTTCCTCACCACCGGCACCCACGACATGGAGAACGTGGCGGGTGATTGGTATCTGGTCGATCAGGAAATGGACAAGGCGCTCGTGTTCTCCGGCTATGACTACCGCTTCCGCATCATTGAAGGCCGCCACGGCGCGGGCTACATGGAGAACTGGCGCGAGGCCATGGCCTATCTCTGGAAAGACTGGCCGCAGCGTGTGAAGGCCGGCCCCAGCGCCCCTCGCGCGCAAGAAATCCTCATTCCCGGAGAAGACTGGCAGCTCGTCGAGGAAGGCTTCAAAAGTACCCGCGGTCCCTCGACGAATGCGAGTGGCGAGGTGTTCTTCGCCGACACGACGGCGAACAAGATTCATCGCATTGATCTCGATGGTTCCGTGAAGGAATTCGCCGCCGACACCGGCAATGCGCATGGCGTGAGCGTCGGGGCCGATGGAAAGGTTTACACCGTCTCCGAGAAGTCGGGCAAGATCATGAGCTACGATGCGGACGGAAAAGGCAGCGTGGTGCTCGACGGCCTCACGGGGCATTCCATCCTCGCGCATCCGAACGGCAGCCTCTACGTTACCGACAACGACAGCAAGAGGCCCACCAATGGTGGCAGCCTGTGGCTCATCAAGGACGGCAAAAAGACGCAAGTTGATGCTGGCATCAACTTCGCCACCGGTATGGCCTTCCGCCCCGACCAATGGCTCCTCTCTGTCGCTGAAGGCCACTCGAAGTGGGCCTTCAGCTACCAAATCGCCGACGATGGCTCACTCATCAATAAGAAGCGCTTCTTCCACCTCCACGTCCAGAATTGGGACGACGACGCAGGCGCGGAGTGTGTGTGCTACTCGCAGGAAGGCCGTCAGTTCCTCGCTACGAAGAGCGGCATCCAGATCAGCGCCGACGATAGCCCACGCAGGTCATCCTCACCGTCCCCGGCCGCACCCGCGTCACCGGCGTCGCCATCGGCGGCAAGGACAAGGACACGCTCTTCGCCTTCTGCGGCAACAAGATCTGGAAACGCAAGATCCGGCAGCACGCCCTCGGTGCGTGGAGCCCGTGGACGAAGGTCAGCGGCACCAAGTTATGAAATCGTTCCTCGTCCTCTTTCTCATTTCGCTGAGCATTGCTTCCGCCGCAGGGAGGCCGCCCAACATCCTCTTCATCCTCGCCGATGACATGGGCTGGGCGGATCTCGGGTGCTATGGCGCGGATCTGCATGAGACGCCGCGCATCGATGCTTTTGCGAAGGAGGCGGTGCGCTTCACGAATGCGTATGCGATGTCCGTGTGTTCTCCCACGCGCTCGACCTTGATGACCGGCAAGCACGCCGCGCGGCTGCATTTCACGATCTGGTCCGAAGGCGCCCAGCAGGGTGGACCAAAGAACCGCAAGCTGCGCGAGGCGCCGGCCATCTGGAACCTCCCGCACACGGAGACGACCATTGCGAAGCACCTGCATGGTGCCGGTTATCTCACGGCTCTCGTCGGCAAGTGGCATCTCGGCGATTGGGAACATTACCCCGAGGCGCACGGCTTCGACATCAACATCGGCGGCACAAACTGGGGCGCGCCACAGACGTTCTGGTGGCCTTACAGCGGCAGCGGCCGGTTTGGCGCTGAGTTCCGCTACGTGCCGCATCTGGAGCTCGGCAAACCCGGCGAATACTTGACGGACCGGCTCACGGATGAGGCCATGAAAGTGATCGATCACGCGGGTGCGCAGCCGTTTTTTATCTATCTGGCGCATCACGCCGTTCACACACCCATCGAGGCGAAGGAGGACGATGTGAAACACTTCGACGCGAAGCTGCGGCCCGACATGCATCATCAGCACGGCGTCTATGCCGCGATGACGAAGAACCTCGACGACAATGTGGGCCGTGTCCTTGATCACCTCAAGGAACGCGGCCTCGACAAGAACACGCTCGTCATCTTCGCCAGCGACAACGGCGGCTACGTGGGAAATGACAAGGCCGGCGGACAGACGATGCCCGTGACGAACAACACACCGCTGCGCTCCGGCAAAGGCTCGCTGTATGAAGGCGGTGTGCGCATTCCTCTCCTCATCCGCTGGCCCGGTGTGTCGCAGGCCGGCACGACCTGCGATGAACCCGTGGTGACGATGGACCTGTTCAACACGCTGCTCAGCGCGGCCGGTCTGCCGCCGGAGGCGAACGACGGCATCGATCTCTCGCCGCTGCTCAACTCACCGGACGCGAAACTGCCGCGCGATGCCTTGTTTTTCCACTACCCGCACTACTACCACACCACCACGCCTGTGAGCGCCATCCGCTCACGTGACTGGAAACTGCTGGAGTACTTCGAGGACGGCCATGTGGAGCTCTACAACCTGAAGGATGACCCCCGCGAGCAGCGTGATCTCGCCCAAGAAAATCCCGACAAGGTGAATGCGCTGCGGCAGCAGCTTCACGCGTGGCGCGACTCGGTGAACGCGGCATTGCCAACCACAAACACTGACTTCAAAACCTCGAAAAAGACAGCCCCGAAGACGAAATGAATCTCACAACGCCTCCGTCACGGCGTTTGCAAAAAAAATCAGAGCCAGACGCAACCATCTTCTCCCCATGAAACACCTTTTCGCATCCCTCCCTGTTCTTTTCGCCCTCTCGTTGTCCGCCCAGGAGCCGGAGCGCATCCGCGATGTGATCTACACGAAACATGATGGCGTGGCGCTGACGATGGATGTCTTCAAACCGGCGCAGCCGAACGGCGCGGGCATCATCAAGATCGTGAGCGGCGGCTGGAAATCGAACCACAACGGCATCAACGACGGCGGCTGGCCGAAGGCGGGCTACACGACCTTCGTCGTCGTACATGGCACGCAGCCGAGGTTCCAGGTCGAGGAGATCGTGGCGGACCTGAATCGTGCGGTTCGTTTTGTCCGCACGAATGCCGCCACGTATGGCGTGGATCCACAGAAGCTTGGCGTCACCGGCAGCAGCGCGGGCGGACACCTCAGCCTGATGCTCGCCACACGCGGCGGACCGGGCGATCCGAAGGCGGCGGACCCCATTGATCGCGAAAGCAGCGCCGTGAACGCCGTCGCCTGCTTCTACCCGCCCACTGATTACCTGAACTGGTTCGAACCCGGCGACAATGCGGTTGGCATCGGCAAACTCGAAGCCTACGCAGGAGCCTTTGGTCCCAAAGCCGCGACGCCAGAAGGTCGCGAGGCACTCGGGCGCGAGCTGTCGTCGATCTACTGGGTGCACAAAGGCCAGCCGCCCATCTTCATCGTGCATGGCGACGCCGATCCGCAGGTCTCGCTCACACAATCGCAGCGTTTCCTGAAACGCTGCCACGAAGTCGGCGTCGTGTGCGAACTCGTCATCCGTGAAGGCGCGGGGCACGGCGGCTGGCAGGAGATGCCGCAGGACACCGGACGCATGGTCGAATGGTTCGATCTGCAGCTTCTGGGCAAACAACCCGCCAAGCCTTTCACGTTCGATGTCTCGTCGCTTCCGAGCACGCCGGTGAAAAAGAAGTGAACTGACGCATTCCTCACACTCTTTGTCGTGGAGATTGGGCCGGGGGCTTCGTTACACTGGCTGCATGAAGCTTTCCTCCAGTCTGATTTTCATTTTGAGCACCGCCGTGGTGTTCGCTGATGACTCCGCCCGCATCGCCGACCTGCTGTCCAAAGGCGGCGTGGTGACGATTCCGGCGGGTGATTATCATCTCGATGGCACGCAGCCGCTGCCGCTGGCGTCGAACATGACCGTCATGGCGCACGGAGCGCGGTTCATCCTGCCGGAGACGCTGCCGGATCAGGCTCGTGTCGTGCTTTTCACCGGGGAAAACATCGCGCACTTCGCCTGGCATGGCGGTGAGTTCGTCGGCCATGTGTTTGATCCGGCACAGAAAGAAAACTCGTGGGAACCGAACGCGAACACGAAGGGCATCGAGATCACGACGACGGTCGAAGGTGGCACGCATGACATTCTGTTTCGCGACGTGAAATCGAACGGCATGGCCGCAGCGGTGATCGGCGTGCATGGCAAATACGGCAAGAAGAGCGAAGCTGATGTTGAGTTTTATGCCGAGCGTGTCGCCGTCGAGAGCTGCACGCTGCTGCGCAGCGGGAAGTTCATGTGGGACTACGGCTACCTGTGGCAGATCATGACCTTTCCCGAGGCCTACGAGCCCTGGGAGGTCGAGCGGGCCAAAAAATACTTCCGCACCGATCTCATGCGTGACGTGACCTTCAGCGGCGACCTCGTGAAGTTCGACAACACGGCCAAACCCATCGCCATCAGCGCCACCGATGACCCGAAAGAGGCTCTCACCTTCATGGGCACCGCTTTGCCGAAAAACATCACTCGCGGCCTGCAATACTTCGTCGTCGAGTCCACACCCGGGCACATCAAAATCGCTGAAAAGCCCGCTGGAGCGCCCATTCACTTCGAGGGCGAGGGCAGCGGCCAGCTCGCATTCCACATCAGCGCCACCTACCTCTCCGCCTATGCCCCCACCGGCAGCGGACCCGGCAAAGGCGCGTTCGACATCGTCGGCGCACGCGATGTGCGCGTCACCGGCTGCCAGCTCAGCGCCATCGGCGACACGATGCACATCCAGCGCTGCAAAAATGTCGTTTTCGCGAACAACCACATCCTCGGCAGCCGCATGGGTGCGTTCTTTTTGGCGGAGTTCTGCCAAAACGCCACCATCACCGGCAATCTCGTCGATGGCACGAACGGATCACGCGTGGTGAGTGTGGAGAAGAGCTGCACCGACGTGACGATGACCGGCAACACCTTCCGCAACGGCGGACGCGGCGCGTGGATCAACCAGCCGGTCAATTTCATCATGACCGGCAACGTCTTCATCAACAACACGACCAAGAACGAGCCCGACATGCGCCGTGGCCGCATCGCCTACCGCACCGCGAAGCCCGGCACGTTTCCCGAACTGTATTTCACGATCTATGAACCTGACGCCACCTACGGCCCCATCATTGTGCGCGACAACATTTTCATCGTCGGCGACTCGACGCCCGATGAAGCTGTCACCTTTGCCCCCAATGGCCACGACCTCCAGTTCACCGGCAACACGTTTCAAAACAAGCCCGTGACCATCGTCGTTGATCCAACCTGCAAGAACTCGCAGATCGAGAACAACACGGGTGCCACCACCGTGACGAAGCCGGTGGACTTCAACCACGGGCGGCGTTAGCCAGTCGGCATCGTGAACCGCCTGTGCTTCTTCACCATCGCCCACCGCGATCTTTCGTTCTGCTGCCCGCTGAG
>DAORHS010000144.1:0-8972 GCA_035438165.1 Prosthecobacter sp. | reverse complement strand
CACGAAATCGCGGCAGCAGCGGGTGTTAAGGATGTTCCGCCGGGTATCTTGAGCACTGAGGTGAAGATCGGTGGACGGCTCGATTCCGCGGACGTGTTGGTGAAAGTGGGAGTGAAGAATTTGAAGGCCCCCGGACTGCCCAAGTCGTTTCAACCGGCCACGGTTGATGTTTTAACGGCGCTGAAGGCGAACCTGCTCCTGGTGGATGCGAAAGTCGTCCAAGCTCCGCTGCTGCCAATGACCTTGAAGGCAGAGGTACCGGTGGTGCTGGAGAATTTGATCAAGAAGCCGGAACTCGCGATGAATCTGCCGCTGAAGGCCACGCTGGACCTGCCGGAGAGCGGTCTGGATTTTGTGCGTGAGTTTGCGCCGGGAGTGGTGAAGTCGGTTCCGGCAAAGTTGACGCTGCGTGCCGAGGTGGGCGGCACGGTGAAGGCACCGTTGATTGATTCGACGCTGGACTTGAACGCGCCAGACATCGGCTTCGTGAGCGCCGACATGCCGAGCGTTCGCGATCTGCGCGTGAAAATACGTACGCATGACCGCAAGGCCACGATTGAGGACATCTCAGCGATGCTGGCAGGTGGCAAGGTTCGCTTAAACGGCATGATCGACGCGGCAAACGTGCAGGACCCGCGATTTGATCTGAACTTAGAGGCACGCGAAGCGCTGGTATTTCGCAACCCGACCTCCAGCGTGCGTGCGAACGCAGACATCGCCTGCGTGGGCCGTTTGAAGGCGGCACGTGTGAGCGGAACGGTGGAAGTGGTGCGCGGCCGCATCTTCCAGGAGGTGAATCTGCTGCCCAATGTGACGGGCATGATCCAGCAGGGCGAAAAACTGCCGCCACCACCGCCTTCGACCTCAAAAGTCGATCAGAAGCTGGCGCTGCCGCCGATGCTGAAGGACTGGACGTTTGATCTGAAGGTGCGGACGCATGATCCCGTGGTCATCGCGGGCAATCTGGTTAACGGAGCGATCTCGGCAGACATCGCACTCGGCGGCACGGGGGCGGCACCGAGACTCACGGGATTTGCGAACGTGGACCGCATGGTGCTGAAGCTGCCATTCAGCCTGCTGAAGGTCACGAAGGGCGTGGTGACGATGAATCCCGACAATCCGTTCAAGCCGAAGCTGGATGTGCGCGGCGAATCACGCGTGGGGAGCAACGACATCACGCTCTATGTTTACGGCGACGCCTCGAATCCGAAAACGCGTTTCACCAGTTCGCCGCCGCTGTCAGAGGCAGACATCGTGACCCTGCTTGGCACCGGCATGACGCTCGGTGGCGACAACGCTCAGATGGCGAGCGAGGCGATGTCGCGCGCGGCTTTCCTCTACCTTTCAGAGACCTACCGGAAGCTGTTTAACAAGAAGAAGACGGTGAGCGATGAACCGCCGAAGCTGCACACGACGTTTAATCCGTCCGGCGCCGATCGAGCGAACGACAGCATGCAGGCGATGTATGAGATCACGCCCAACGTGCGGTTCATCGGACGCTTCACCCAGTCAGGGCGGATGAAAGCGCTGCTGGGCTATGTGTTGAGATTTGGAAAAGCCGCCCGGGCGATGGACGAAGAGCAATGACGAATGACGAAGCCAGAATGACGAATGCGGGCCAGTTGCGATGCAAGTGGATGGTCCTGTTGTGTTCGCTCGTCTTTCTAGGGTTCGCGGACGCGCATGAGGTGAGCTTTGGACAGACAACGGTACATGTGGACGGGGTCGAGGAGGCGCAGTGGGGCGATTTGAAGGTGATGCTGATGGACCAGCTCACGCTGAATGGCGGCGGAGCTGCGAGTGCACCGCTGGCGGACGATCTGGCTTTTTTTACGCGACAGCATTTCATCCGCGGAGGATGGCCGGAGGCGGAGGCGGCCTGGAAACTGGAGCCCGGCGGCCTGCGGCTGACCGTGCAGCCAGGCAAGCCGGTGCGCGTGGGAACGGTGACGCTGAAGGGCGAAACCCCGCTGCCAGACGAGGAACTGAAGAAGTACTTGATGAAGCCGACGCTGGAGCGGGAGAATGTGGACAAGAAACTGCCGCAGTGGGTGGAGGCGGACATGCAGCAGGGCGCAAGCCTCGTGCAGCGCCGTCTGCGCGCGGAGGGTTATCTGAATGCGGAAACACTGCTGCTGCCCGCGCCACCCAAGGGCGCGGACATGCGGCGCGATTTGACACTGGAGATCAAACCGGGGCCCAAATTTGTGTTTGGAAGCGCGATGATCACGGGATCGCCACCGGAGCTGGAGAAGCTGACTCAGGCGGAGATGACGGAAGCGGAAGGGACGCCGTTCAATGAGGCCCGCGTGCAGCAGATTCAGCAGCGGCTGGAGTCGATCTGCGCCGAGCGCGGCTGGCTGTATGCGACGACATCGGCTGATTACACCCTGGGGACAGGCGGCGGCACGGTGGATGTGGTGTTTCGCATCACATCAGGCGAGCGGGTGCGAATCGCGCGAGTGACGACGCATCCGGGATTCAGCCGCGGTGCGACGCGGGTGCTGCTGGCAAAGTTCAAGCCGCTCACGGGCAAGATTTACGAGGCGGAGGAGGCGGACTTCTTTTTCAAACGTGCCTTGGATACCGGGATGTTCGCCCTGCTGGACACGAAGGTGCTGCCTGAGAACGACAACAAGGCCGCAGGCAATCTGCGCATCACCGGCGAGGAGACGAAACCCATCACGCTGGGCTTTGAAGTGGGTTTTGACACCTTCCTCGGCGGACAGGCCGGCGTGACCTACAAGAACACCAACTGGCGCGACACGGGCAACACGCTGGCGGCGGAACTGAGCTACAGCATGGCGGGCCCTGTGGGCTTTGTGAGCCTGATGAATCCGGCCGTGTTCAATTCCCAGCACGCGGCGACGCTGAGGCTCGCGTTGGAGCAGTTCAATCGTTTCGAATACGACCGCATCGGCACCGCGCTGAACCTTGATGTGGCTCGACGGGTGGACCGTGCGTTGAGCTACTCCATGTTCGTCGGCACCTCGGCAAACACGGTGAACTCCAAAATACTCACGGTGAAACAAACGGGCCCCGCCAACTACTCCCTGATGAGCCTGGGCGCGAATTTGATGTATGACCGCCGGGACAGCGCGGTGCTGCCGAAGAAAGGCTGGTACATTTCGGGCCGCCTTGAGAGTGCGACGGACATCCTGGGATCAGGCGTGAGTTTTATCCGCACGGATCTGCGTGGCGCGTGGTATCGGCCCATCACGAAGAAATTCCGCTTCGCGACTGGAGTCGAGCTGGCGACGATTCAAGGAGCGAGCGCAGAAAAGATCCCCATCGACAGCCGTGTGTTCAATGGCGGACCGAACAGCGTGCGCTCCTTTGGCCAACGAGAGCTTGGCCCCGTGACTCCAGGCGGAACCCCTCTGGGCGGGACGTCTTCCTTGTTCGCAAGCGCCGAGTTTTCGTATGAGATCATGCCTAATTTCGAGTTCGCCGTGTTTGGCGACATCGGCAGCCTGTCGCAGGCGAACAACTCATCACCGTTGTCCTATTCGACGGACTTCCGCGAAGCCATCGGTGCAGGCCTGCGCTATCACCTGCCCTTCGGACCAATCCGCATCGACTACGGCCACAACCCGAGCCGCCGCACGGGTGAGAGCAGCGGCTTTCTGCATGTGACGGTGGGGTTTGCGTTCTGAGTCACGCCGTGGCAGTCTTCTTGCTGAAGCCGCCCACGACCGTGTGGTAGCTGCCCCAGAGCACGAGCAAACCGCCAATGGCCTGCGCGAGCGTAAAGGACTCGGCAAACAAGGTGATGCTGGCGAGTGAGATCACGACAGGAACCGTCATCTGAAAAGCACCGCCGGCAGCGACAGAGAGGAAGCGGAAGCCCTCGGTCATGGCCAACTGGCCAACGCTGGCGCACAAGGCCGCCGCCGTGAGCAGCACCACGTCCATCACGTTCAACGAAGTGAAATGCGAAGCCGCGAGCGGCACCGAGAGCAGCAGGGCATAGATGCATTGTGACGAGAAGATCGTGGCACTGGTCTCCGTGCGTGTAAGCTGCCGGATCACCACCACGACGGCGGCCGCAAGCACCGCACCGGTGAGCGCGATCAATTCATGATGTCCAAACTGGGCGATCGTGCCCGGAGCCAGTCCCGTGAGCAGACTGAGCCCCGCCAGGGCCAGCAGAATGCCGAAGAGCTTCACGAGACCCAGCCTCTCATGCAACACGAAGGCGGCCATGATGGCGGCAAAGATCGTCCACGTGTTGCCAATGAGCGTGGCCTTGCCTGCCCCCAGCGGCCCGATGGTGGTGTAATAAGCCGCCGTTCCCAACGCACCGAGCACGCCACGTGAGGCCAGCAGCCAGCTCTGAAACGAGCGGCGCAGTTTGAGAGTGCCCGCCGGAGCAAAGAGAACGATCGTCATAATCAGTCCGATCACACCGCGAAAGCTCATCGACACCCACGGATCGATGTGCCGCTGCGAGGCGAGCTCTTTCAGCAGCAGGGCGTTGCCGGAAAAGCAGGTGAGCGAGATCAGCATCGCCAGCGCGCCGCGCCGGGGATGATGCTGGAGTTCAGAGGAGGGAGTGCTCATGGAGGTGCCGGTCTGAGGGCTACCTTGGGCATCATGTCTGATCGTTTTGTCTTTTGATGATGGTCGCGCGTCGCGCAGGTTCCTCAAACCGTGGAGTTAGGCATGCCAAACGGCTCGTACCGCTTTTACGGCGGCACGGACAGCAATTCGGCTGGCAGATTTGAGATTCATCAGACGGGCGGAGAGTGGCGCTGATCACGTGAAGTGCAATCGAGTTTTCGTCATGGGTCCATGGCCGGGGGGATGGAGAGATCCCACACCTTCACTTCTCCATGCCAGCCGCCCGTAATGAGACGTTTGCCATCGGGACTGACAGCGAGCCGGTAAATCCAGTCGGTGGAGGCTTGCCAGGAATGCAGCACTTGATCGCTGCCGGCATCGATGACGCGAACAGTGCCTTCCTGACCAGTGGAGAAGAGGCGATTCCCCTGCGGATCCCAGGCGAGGGCAAAGACGGGGCCGTCGTGATGACGGACGATGCGCACCATGCGGCCGATGGCAGGCTGCCAGATGCGCACGGTCTGGTCGGCTCCGCCGCTGGCGCAATGGTTTCCCGCATGCTGCGGGCGGAAGGCGAGGCAGTGAACGGCGTCGGTGTGATGAGCGAGCGTGCGCTCGAGTTTGCCAGTGTCCGCGTTCCAGACTTTCAGCGTGCGATCCGCACCGGTGCTGACGAGCAATTTGTCATCGGGACTGAACGCGACGGCAAACACGGAGCGCGTATGGCCGGACAAGGTCATTGGCTGCTTCAATGTTCCATCACCGACAGTGAACACACGCACGGACTGATCGTGGCTTGCGACAGCGAGCTTGTTACCCACGTGGGTCCAAGCAATGGCGGTGATAAGATCGGCGCCTTCTTCCCATCGCGCGAGCACACGTCGCGACGGCCAATCCAGCAGGAGAACACCGCCTTTCTCACCCGGCACGCCACCGCACACGGCGAGCCAGTGCCCGGATGGATCGAAGGCCATGTCGGTGATCTTGGGCCAGTCGAGTTCGAGCAAAAGTTTTGGTGATGCTTTGTCGTCGAGTTCGCGAACGACGAGACCTGATGCGGTGTTGAACACGATCTGCCGGCCGTCGGGCGTGAAAGTGAGAGCGGTGACGGGCACGACATCGCCCGCGCAGGAGATCGTGGCCAGCAGAAGGAAAGCGATCAGCGTTTTCATGTCAGCTCGCGCACGAACTCGCCGCCACTGAGGATTTTCACCGGTCTGCCGGACGGTGTTTGGTATTCGGCGTCGGTGTCCACGCCAAGCAGGCCAAGAATGCTCTGCGCGATGTCTTCGGGACGAACCGGACGTTCATCGGGGGTCTCGCCATGTGCGTCGGTACGTCCGATGATCTGGCCGCCGCGCACACCACCACCGGCGAAGCAGGCAAAACCCGCACGCGGCCAGTGATCGCGTCCGGCGATGGCGTTCATCTTGGGTGTGCGGCCAAACTCACCCATCATCACCACGAGCGTGCTGTCGAGCAGTCCGCGTTCATGCAGATCGGTGATCAAGGCAGCGTAGGCGCGGTCAAGATCGGGCACCTTGCCACTGCCGGGAAACTGTGCGTCGGGCAGCGTGCGTGCGATGTTTTGATGCGTGTCCCAGCCACGGTCCACCACACTGACAAAGCGCGATCCAGCCTCCACCAACCTCCGTGCGAGAAGACATCCGGAGCCGATGCGACGCGTGCCATAACGTTGGCGTGTTTGCGGCGATTCCTTTTCCAGATCGAACGCAGAACGAGCAGCAGACGAGGCGATCAACTGATGGGCTTGATCAAAAAAATGGTCACGCGCACGGGTGTCATCGCTTTCCTCCAGCGAGCGGGCAAATTGATCGAGCTGCTGCTGCATGACGCGGCGTTGATCGAGACGCTCGAAGCTGAGCCACTCCGGCGGCTGGAGGTCACGCACGCGATAGCCCGGCTTCGATGGATCACCGCCGATCGCGAAGGGGCCAAAAGCGGCGGGCAGATAACCGGCACGCAACGATGGCACGCTGTCGGGAATGGTCACGTAGGGCGGCAGCGCTGCGACGTTCCCGCCTTCGCGCGCGACGATGCTGCCGAGGCTGGGATATTGCAGCGCAGGCGTGGGGCGATGGCCGGTGAGGAGGTAATGACTGCCGGTGTCGTGATTGCCCAGCTCATGCGTGAGCGAGCGCACCAGCGCGACATGCTTCATCATGCGCGCGGTCTGCGGCAGATGCTCGCAGAGCTGGATGCCATCCACATCGGTGCCGATTGCTTTGAACGGGCCGCGAATCTCGACGGGCGCGTCCGGTTTCGGATCGAACGTGTCGAGATGGCTCGGTCCGCCGTCCAGCCATAGGAGGATGCAGGACTTCGCTCTGGCCTTCGACGTTGCCGCCGAGGCCTGAAGCCGCAGCAGATCGGCCAGACTGAACCCAAACGCGGACATCAGGCCGACATGCAGAAAATCACGACGCACGATGCCGTCACAGCGGTGGAATGGAGAAGGTGAAGCACTCATATCAATGAACGAAGGCGAATTCACGGCTGTTGAGCAGCGCCCAGAGCAGATCTTCGCCAAAGACAGCAGCGTCTTTGGCCTTGGCGGCCTGCGCCAGCCAGTGGGCGCGCTCTTCTTGCGTTGGCATGCGGCTCAGGCCGCGGAGATAAAAGGATTCGATCATCGCGGCGGTGTCGCCTGCTGTTTGTTTCAGCGTTTGGGCCACCGACTCGCGCAGGCCGCGATTGAAGTCCTCGCCATTGAGCAGATGCAGCGCCTGCGACATGCCGCCGCCAAACAAGGCAGGATTGCTGCATTCATCGGTGCGCGGACAACGGCCAAGCACATCGAGCGTGTAGGACTCCGCCGCCGAATCGTGCCTCTGAACGGCACGGAATTCGCCCTGTAAAAAATTGTACCCCATGGCCTGCGACAGCGCATCGGCCAACACCGGACCCGTGAGCGGTTTGACGCGTGCATGCGAACCAAAGCGGTCATCGAGACGGTTTGCTCCGTTGGAGGTCGAAGCGAGCTGATAGGCGCGGGACGAGACAATCGTGCGAACGAGATGGCGCAGATCGAAGTCATGCTTCACGAAGTCCGCAGCGAGCGCATTCTGCAAGGCTGGCATGCTCGCGGGGTTGCTGGCTCGCCGATCGTCCACCGGCTCGACCAAGCCACGGCCCATGAGGTGCTTCCAGACACGATTCACCAAGGTGCGGGCAAAGAACGGGTTTTCACCGCTCACCGCCCAATCGGCAAGCATCACGCGACGATCGGATGGAAGCTCTACGGCAGCCGAATCACCGAGCGTGCGGGGCTGCATCGGTTTGCGTGTTTTGGGATGCTCAACTTCACCGCGATTCTTCAGGACCACGCGTGATCCCTCAAACGCTGTCTGCGCAAACCAGCCGGCGAAGGCATAATAATCCTCCATGCTCCAGCGATCGAAGGGATGGTGATGACAGCGGGCGCAGGCCAGGCGCACACCGAGCAGAGAACGGCTGACAAACTCGCCCATGTCACGCGGATCGGTGGTGAGGCGGTAGAAATTCGCCGGACCTTCACGCGTGATGTCTCCCTGGCCGGTGAGCAGCGCTTTCACGACGTCATTCAGCGGCGTGTTGCGCTCGATCTGCTGATGCAGCCAGTCGTGATAAACGCGGGCACCTTCAGGCCCTTGTTTTTTCGAGGAAATGAGCAGCACATCGGCCAGACGCATCGTCCACAAGTCCACAAACTCCGCGCTGCCGATCAAACGCCCGATCACGGCATCGCGTGCCGGATTGGCAATGAATTCACGTGCTTCGGCCTCAGTGGGCAGTCTGCCAGCCACGTCGAGATGCACACGGCGGAGGAATGTTGAGGCATTGGAAAGCGGCGATGCAGGCAGATGCAGACGGCGCAGCTCGATGGCGACGTGTTCATCGATGAAATTCACCGGTTCGAAATCAATCGGTGCTTCCTCAGCCTGAAACGGCACGGCGCTGCGGACTGCGGCAACCTGGCCACCAAAGCGAATCATGACGGCTCCGGCACCCCGGCGGAGCATGGTCACCACGCCTGACTCGGAGACCTCGGCCACGGCGTCATCCTGGCTGTCATACAAGGCCAGCGGTGTCACATCGCCCTGCGTGCCGTCGGAGTATTGGGCCGTGACCTTCAACGGAAAGGATTCTCCAGGCGCTTGAAGCAGCAGATCGGCTGGTTCCACATCCAGACCGGTCACCATGAGATTCTTTGAGCCTGCGAGTGCGCCATCGGCGATCCACTGGCGCAGCGTGGTGTAGTGGGCGGAATCGAGCGTGAACCTGCGTCCGCCTTTGTGCTTGATGGTACGGGTGGCCTTGCGCAGCAGCAGGCTGAGTGCGGGATCGGCGAGATCCACAGGGCGTCCGGCCAGTTCATGCGTGATGGCCGCATGATCATGCTCCGCATC
>DAORHS010000143.1:0-9026 GCA_035438165.1 Prosthecobacter sp. | reverse complement strand
ATGTTCAAGCTGAAGAAGGAAGACCTCATGGACCGCGTCGATGGCGTGCTGACCGTAGGCCAGTTCTACGAAGAATCGGCCGGAGCAGGAACTCACATCCTCTTCACCTGAGATGCCCGCGCTGAGCAATGATCCGGCCCGCTGCGAGGTGATGAACCTTGGCTGGGGGCCGCACGGGCATGGGCCGTATCTGGTGCGGCAGGAAGGTCATGCGCCCGACAGTGTCGATTTCCGCCCGCAGCGTTTCATTCTGCAAAAAGACGGCCGCTGGCTGATCAATCTGGCCTTCGTCATGCTGCCGGAGGCGAATCAGGAGGCGCAGTTGTTTCATCATCTGACCGACGTGCTGGTCTTCCTCGATGCGCTCAGCGACAAACCGGTCGCGGCGGATGACAAGCTGCCGAAAGACTCCAGTGCGGAGGAAATCATGACGCATTTCGAGCAGTGCACGCACCGCATTCTGCGCGGCATGCGAAGCTGCACGGTGGCTCCGGCGCGGGCTTGAATCACCACTGCAACGTCTTCACATCCACACGCGTCTCGTTGCGGGTCTCCTTGACGATGTGACCGTCGGAGAGATGCAACACACGGTCGGCCATGGCGGCCATGGCGGCGTTGTGGGTGATGACGACGGTCAGCGTGCCGAGCTCACGATTGATGCGCTCGATGGCCTCCAGCACCGTGATGCCGGTGGTCACATCAAGGGCGCCGGTGGGCTCGTCACAGAGCAGGACCTCGGGCTTTTTCGCGATCGCGCGGGCGATGGCCACACGCTGCTGCTCGCCACCGCTGAGCTGGGAGGGGAAATGATCGAGCCGATGACTGAGGCCGACGCGGTCCAGCGCGTCCTCCGGCTTCATCGGATCCGGCGCGATGTCGGTGATGAGCGCGACGTTTTCGCGGGCGGTGAGGCTGGGGATGAGATTGTAAAACTGGAAGACAAAGCCCACGCAGTTGCGCCGGAACTGGGTCAGCGTCCGTTCGCCGCCGCCGGAGAGGTCCCAGCCCTTGTAGCGCAGAGTGCCTGCCGTCGGAATGTCCAGGCCGCCCAGGATGTTCAACAAGGTCGATTTGCCGCTGCCGGAGGCGCCGAGCAGGACCACAAGCTCACCCGGATGAAAGTCGAGATCGACGCCTTGGAGCGCCACGACATCGAGATCGCCGGTGTGGTACACTTTGCGCAGACCCCGGGCCTCAAAAATCGGCGGGGTAGTGGCAGGTCTCTTCGGGCTGGACGACTGGCGGCGGGGCATCCGCGCATTTAGCATCGTGAAAGTGATTGTGCCATCACGATGATCGGTGGTTGCGTCCGGCGTTCCTCGCGCAAGAATGGCGGATGCCCATTCTGGTCAGCGATGATGCGCCCGACATTCACACGACGAGGGTCCGACTGCCCGCACGTGAGCCCACCCGTGGACGCACCCTGGTCATCGGCGACATTCATGGCTGTTCGACCGCGTTGGATCTCATGCTCGCGGAGCTTGCGCCCAAGCCCGACGACGTGCTGGTGACTCTGGGCGACTATGTGGACCGCGGACCCGACACCCGTGGCGTGCTGCACCGCCTGCTCGAATTGGAACAGCAGACCCAGCTCATCCCGCTGCTCGGCAACCATGAGATTCTCATGCTCGATGCGCGCAATAGTCTGGTTGACACCGGTTCCTGGTTTGCCGTGGGCGGACGGCAGACGATGCAATCCTACGGCTGCGTGGACCAGCCCGGCTGGGACAGCGTTCCGCAGGAGCACTGGGAGTTTCTCAGCCAGCGTCTCCGCCGCTGGCATGCCACGGACACCCACATCTTTGCCCATGCCAACCTGAACGCCATGCTTCCGATGCCGGATCAAAGTGACGACTGGCTGTTCTGGCGGAGGTTTGATGACTCTCACCCGCACTTCTCCGGCAAAACCCTGATCTGCGGCCACACCGCGCAAAAAAACGGCCTGCCGCGCCTCCTGCCCGGACGCATCTGCATCGACACCTGGGCCTATGGCGAGGGCTGGCTCACGTCACTCGATGTCGGCACGGAAACCTTCGTGCAGACCCGTCAGAGCGGCGAGGTGAGACGCCTGAGCTTTGACGAAGTGCGCATGCTCACCGAGAAAGAGTGATCACCCGCCATGACACGCGCGCGCTGGATCCTTTCTGCTGCCACCCTGTTCACGCTCTGGCTCATCGGTGCGCTGCTTCTGGTTCCGCAGATGCAGCGTGATCTTGATGCCGCCGCGCAGAGCGTGCTCGCCGGACAGTCCGCGTTGGAAAAGCGGCTCGGCCGCATGCAGCTCGTATTCGACGGCCAGCAGGCTCGCCTCACGGGCAGCGTGCGCACTCCGCAGGACCGACACCTCGTCGAAACGGTCGTGCGCGATCTCGTGCGCGTGCCCACGCCGCTCACCGGCAGCCTTGGCCTGCGGCTCAACCCGGTCAGCCATGTGCTCAACGAGATCGAAGTCTCCCCCTACCCTCCCGGCTGGCTGCTGCTGGCCGCGACCGACACCCGTGCGCGCCTGCTGGGCGCCGCCGCCAGCGACTATGAGGCACGTGACCTCGCCCGCAGCGTGCAGGCGGGCTGGGGCGCGAAAGGCGGCAGCGCCGAGGGCACACCTGACATCGACGGTGAAAACCATGACGAGGCCGCCAGCGTCTCGGCCACGTTGCGTGGCATGCCGGAGCCCCGTCCGACCGCCCAGGCCTTTCTCGCACGCATCGGCCAGCCGTGGAAGGAACTTACCCTGACCCAGACTGACGCCGAACTGCGCACTGAAGCACGTGCCCTCGGTGTCTCCGATGCCGACTGGCAAAGCCACGTGCTTCCAGCTCTGCACCAACTGCGTGAAACCTTCCAGCAGCAGCGCCACGCCCGCGCCGAACGCGAGCGGCTTGCCGGGCTGCCTCCAGGACATCTCTTCATCGCCGTGCGCGATCAGGAAATCGTCCTGCGCGGAGAGGTCGGCACACCTGCGATGAAAAGCTCGATTCTGGACGAGGCGCTCGCCATCTTCGCGCCACGCCGCGTGCATGATGAAATCCGCGTCTCCGCGCAACGCCGTCCCACCGGCGACTTCGGACCTGTCACCACCGCCCTGCTGCCGATGACCCCAAAAACCGGCGGGAGATCTTTTTTTCTCGGTCTCAGCGGTGATGCCTGGAAGCCCGTGGACTGGCAGATCACCGCCGAGGAGCAGTCTTGGAAAAAGGAGCTTCCCGCCGGACTCCAGGCCTCAATGCTTCAAGACGACAGCACGGCGCTCACCGGCTGGCTGCAGGGCGAGGGCTCGTATGCACCCGCCGAGCCTCCGCCGACACAACCTGCTTTCATCACCCTGGCGCTGTTCGACTCGAAGGCCGTTCTCTCCGGTCAGGTCGCCGAGGAATCCGTGCGCGCACGGCTCGTCGCCGCCGCACGTCGCACCTACGGCCCGCGCATCCTCGTGACCAGCGACGACCTTCATGTTCGCGGTGATTGCCGGCCCGCCAGCCGCATCCCTCACACGTTTCAAAGTCTGCCAAAACCGCCTGTCACCTCCAGTGCGGGTCTGTTTGCCATCGCCAAACCCGGCGAAACCTGGACGGTCATCCCGGTGACACGCGAACTGGTCGAGGCGGGAGGTTTGGCAAAATCCAGCCAGATTCCCAACGGCATTCCCGCCGGACTCGTTGAGGATCTCTCCGCCGAGGCTATGGAACAGCTCCGCATGCATCTGGCCCGCCTTTCCCCCACCGCTCCCTCCCGCTGATGTCCTCCTTTCTCTGGCTGCTGCTCTACCTCGCCCCGCTGCTCGGTCTCACCGCCGCAGTGTTCGGATGGTTTGGCTGGCAATGGCGGGGCCGAGACATGCAGCAACGAATCAAGGAGCTAGAGGCCCGTCTCAACGAAGCCCGGCCACAAGAGGAGGATCTGCCCGCCCTGCGCGATGAATTGAAGTCCGCCCAATCCGAGATCCGCAAGCGCGAGGACGACACCGCCAAAGCACACGAAGCCGTTCAAGCCCTTGAAACAGAAACCGCACGACTGCTGCGTGATCTGGACCTCCTCCGCGCCGAACGCGACCGGGCGAATTCCGCGCTCGCCGCCGTTCAAGCCGAACTCACCGAACTTCGGAGCGCCCCGCCAGCCGCCGCGCCCTTCACGCTTGCCGCGCCCGAAGTTCCCGCCAAGCCCAAACGCAAACGCAGCACCACGCCCAAAGCCAAGACGACGACGCCCGCCTCGCTTCACGACAACATCGCCTCGCTGGAAACCCGGCTCGCCGAGCAGCAGGTTGAAGGTGCCGCGGCCGACACCCGCGAGATCGAGCGCCTGCAAAACCAGATCCGTGTCCTGCACCAGGCTGAAACCCATGCCGCTGCGCTCGCTGGTGTGGCGGACGACGATCTCACGCAGATCAAGGGCATCAAAAAAGTCATCAACGAGCAGCTCAACGCGCATGGCATCCGCACGTGGAGACAAATCGCGCAATGGGACGAGGATGAACTGCGCGCCTTCAGCGAAATCCTGGCCTTCAAAAACCGCGCCACGCGCGAAAAGTGGCGGGAGCAGGCCCGTGCGCTGCATGAAGCCGCCCACGGTCCGCTTTCCTGATTTCAAACCTCCGCATGTTCTCCGTTTCACGCTTCGCCGCTCTGCTCCTCCCGCTCCTGATCACCTCCTGCGTCAATCTCGGCACGCCCGCCGAGCGCCAGGAAAAGGCACATCGTCTCAGTCGCGATCTCCAGCAGCTCGGTCCTGCGGTCAGTGCCGCCGAAGCCGACAAGATCGCGACCACCGCCATCGAAACCTCCGCCGAACTCGCCCGTGACTTCAAGCCGCTGTGCTTTCCATGGATGAACAACGGCCTCGTCAACACCGGTCTTCGCAAGCGCGGCCTCTGCTACCAGTGGCGGGATGATTTGTTCCCGCATCTGCACCGGTTGAATCTCAAAACCTTCGACCTTCACCTCACGTCGGCACGTCGTGCCACCCTGCTCGAACATAACGGCATCGTCGTCACGGCCAAAGGCCAGCGCTTTGAAGACGGCATCGTGCTTGATGCCTGGCGCAAAGGCGGGCGGTTGTGGTGGGGCACCATGGAACAGGACAAGAGCCATCCGTGGAAGCCGCTGCCGCGTGAACTCACGCCCATGGTGCTGCGTCCGCTGTTGATGCCCGATCTCTATCCGACTCCCGGGTCGGCGAAACGGTGATCATCTGCCTTTCTTCTTCGCGGCCGGCGGCGTGACTTTGATGCCGGCAGCCTCCATGACAAGATGTTGGAAGGCATCCTTGGGTTTGCCGCTGTCGGGCACGAGAACGTTCTGCACCATGAACACCGTCACGATTCCGCTCTTCGGGTCGATGCAGCCGTTCGTCGCAAACGCACCGCCGTGGCCGAAGCTGCCCACCGGCATCTGCAAGTTCACGCGCTGCGTCTCGATGTTGCACTGCCAGCCACAGGCGTAGTTGAGCTGTTTGCCTCCGGCGGTGACAGGCGTGGTCATGTCGCGCACGGATTTCTCACTGAGGATGCGTGCGCCGTCGAGCTCACCGCCGTTCGCGATCATAGCATAGAAGCGTCCCATGTCGGCGGCGGTGGAGAACAGACCACCCGCAGGCTCCACCATGCGCGTCACGCTGGCATCGCTGGTGACGAAAGGATTGTAGCCCGGTGCGAGTTCGTGCGTTTCGTCGTCCATCTTGTAAGTGCGGGCGATGCGTGCGCGATGAGCGTCGTCCGGATTGAACATCGTGTCCTTCATGCCGAGCGGCTGAAAGATCTTTGCATGCAGAAACGCGTCATACTTCATGCCGGAGGCGAGTTCGAGGATGCGCCCGGCCACTGTGGGGCCAAAACCATATTCGTACGAGCTGCCTGGTTGAAACGCGAGCGGTGCCTTGAGCAAGGAAGCCACGTAGGCCTTCAGCGAGATTGCTCCGTCGGTCGGTTTGCGCGGTGGAAACGCGATGCCGGCCGTGTGGCTCAGCAGCATGCGCAGCGTGATCGGTTTTTTCGGCGCACTGCCGTCGGCGAGCTTCATGTCCGCCAGTTCCGGCAGCCATTTCGAGGCAGGTTCGTCGAGCGTGAGTTTGCCCTCATCCACGAGCACCATGACAGCCGTTGCATTCACCGATTTCGTCATCGAGGCGATCCAGAACATCGCGTCCTTCTCCATCGCACGACCAGTGGCGATGTCGGCCATGCCTGCGGCATCGTGATGCACGATCTTTCCCTTCTCCATCACCAGCGTGACGATGCCGGCGGCCTGCTTGGCCTTCACCGCCTCCTCCATCGCCGGATGAATGGCGGCGAGCTTCGCTTCATCGAGCGCGTGAAGCAGGGCGGGAAACAGAACGAGGGCGGAGACGAGGGAACGTGCGGCGAATGACATCGCGACACAACGCCCGCGCTCCACTCGATCTAACGGCGTCTGCGAGCACCGCAGAAAAACAAGCCTGCGCCGAACAACACGAGCAGCGCGCCCGAAGGCTCCGGCACGAGCGCAAAGTTGTTTCCCACCACGTAGTTCCCCACGCTCGCGCCGATGGCCTGACCATCGGTGACCGACGTGCCGAACTCCGTGCCGCCGTAGATGCCGCTCATCGCCGCCTCGTCCGCCGCCTGGCTGAAGCTGCTGAAGTTGCGCGTGAGGTCGATGCTGCCGTTGCCGTCGATGTCACTGCCGAGGCTGAAGACCACGCTGTCGCCGAGATAGGAAGCCAGCACCGTCGCCGCCGCCTGGCTGATCGTGGCGCTCAGAGAGACGTATTCAGGAAGAGAAGGTGAACTGATCAGCGGCGCCCAGGACACATCCACATCGGTGCTGCCATTGCCGTCGGCGTCTCCGTTCGCGATCGCGGTCTCAGGACGCCAGAACTGCGTGCTGTAGTCCGTGGCCATCGCGACGATGCTCGCATCGGCCATCGCCAGATTCACGGCGGCCAGCAGGCGGGCCGTGTCCGCCACGCTCAGTCCGGCATTGGTGGCCACGGTTTCCGCGATCTGATTCCACATGCCGGTCATTTTCACCGTGCCATCCCCCCCCGCCCAGAAGTAGGCCTGGTTGGTCTGATCCGCCGTGCGCGTGAGACTGAAGGCGGAGCCGATATCCTTCACCTGATTGTAGTCAGTGGCATACTGGCCCGTCAGCAGGTAGTCGGTGACCGAGCCACTTGGCAGCGCTGTCATATAACCGCCGGTGCCGGGAATCGCGAAAGTGCCCACGACGCCCCAGCCGGGGAGCAACGCACCTTCGGGGGAGGTCTGCTGCCAGTAGCCCACGGTTCCCACCGGGGAATAGGGAGTGCCCGCCGCCGCGGAGGCGCCGTCTGTCGAGCGCCAGCTCAGAACCTCATTCGCAATGGTGATGCCCCAGGCGATGCCATCGTCCTTGGCCTGTCCGTCGGCAATCGTGCCGATCTGCGTGTTGTAAAGCGTCGTGAAATCGGAACTCGAACCCGAGTACAGGCTTTGCATCACCTGATTGGCAGCGGCCATCATCGCCGCCTCATAAGAAGCGCCCGCAGGTCCGGCTCCCGGCGCGGCATAGCCGCCGAAACCGTAGGTGTTGTAGCCGCCGCGAATGCTCTCGGACGCATTGAAGATCGAGGCCTGCAGGATCGCCAGATCACGGGCCATCACCGGGGCCTCCGTGCTGGAACTCATCGTCGTCAGGGCCAGCGCATTCCATTCCGTGACAAGATCCGCACGCACGGCTGTGACCGGGGTCAGCAGCAGGGCGGCAGAGGCCAGCAGGCTTGAAAGATGGGGGGTGAAACGAGGCATTGGCTGATAAATCATCAAAGTTTATTATAATTTTCATAAACAGCCAACGCATTTCTCCTCTTATCTCCCTGAACCCGGTTCGTGCCTCTCCTGCCGCCGCTCTTCCCTGAATTTGGCTTTGACCTTCGCCCGCACAGTCGGACTATCGCCTCTGTCACGACAGGGGCGTCCCGCCGCAGGGACTGAGATGGATCTTCCTCGATCCGAACCCTCCGAACCTGATGCGGGTCATGCCGCCGAAGGGAGTTCGCTCGGAGGTCCATCTCAGTTTCAGCGGCGCATGCCGCCCCAACTTTAAACCTGAAACTTGAAACTCGGGGCCTCTCCGCCCCTAGCCCTACGCTCTCCGCTTCTATGATCGCCACCCAAGACTCCTTCGAGCCCCATTCCCTCGACCAGCTCCCCGCCTCCTCCCGCGTCTATGTGCAGGGCCAGATCCATCCGGACGTGCAGGTCCCGATGCGTGAGATCACGCTCTCCCCGACCAAGGACTTCAATGGCCGCATCGTCGAGAACGACCCCGTCCGCGTCTATGACTGCTCCGGCCCTTGGGGCGATCCGAATTACACCGGCACCGTCGAAACCGGCCTTCCCGGTCTGCGCAAAGCCTGGATCCTCGCCCGCAACGACGTCGAAGCCTACGAAGGCCGCGAGATCGAGCCCCGTGACAACGGCTACCTCACCGCCAACCACGCCGAATACGCCGCCGCCAAGCGCGAAGGCCTTCTCAGCCCCCTCAAGGCCCCCATCAACGCCCAGCGCCAGCCCTTGAAGGCCAAGCCCGGCAAAGTCGTCACGCAACTCGCCTACGCGAAGGCCGGCATCATCACCCCCGAGATGGAGTTCATCGCCATTCGCGAAAACTTGAAAAGGTTTCAAGCTTCAGGTTCCAAGTTTCAAGTTTCAGACCTGAAGGACGACATCGTCCGCAACGACCTGCTCAAGCAGCACGAAGGCTCAGGGAACTTGAAACCTGAAACTCATAAACTTGAAACTCCCGGCATCTTCCGCCGCTTCCCCCAGCGCATCCCGAACGAAATCACCCCCGAATTCGTCCGCTCCGAAGTCGCCGCCGGCCGCGCCATCATCCCCGCGAACATCAACCACCCCGAGTCCGAGCCGATGATCATCGGCCGGAACTTCCTCGTCAAAATCAACGCCAACATCGGCAACAGCGCCGTCGCCTCCAGCATCGAGGAAGAAGTCGAAAAGATGCGCTGGGCCACCAAGTGGGGCGCGGACACCGTCATGGACCTCTCCACCGGCA
>DAORHS010000142.1:0-9032 GCA_035438165.1 Prosthecobacter sp. | reverse complement strand
ATCACGATTCAGAACTACTTCCGACTTTACATGAAGCTCGGCGGCATGACCGGCACGGCCGAAACGGACGCGGCGGAGTTCCACGACATCTACAGCCTTGATGTGCTCACCATCCCGACGAACCGTCCGGTGAGGCGCAAGGACCACAACGACAGCATCTACAAGACGCGCCGCGAAAAATTTGCCGCCGTGATCGAGCTGATCCGCGAACTGAACGCCAAGGGCCAGCCGATCCTCGTCGGCACCGCCAGCGTCGAGGCCTCCGAAATGGTCTCCCGCATGCTCAAGCTGCAAAAGATCACGCACAACGTGCTCAATGCGAAGTATCACCGCCAGGAGGCCGAAATCGTCGCACGCGCCGGTCATCGCGCCGCCGTGACGATCTCCACCAACATGGCCGGTCGTGGTACCGACATCAAACTGGGCGAAGGCGTCGCCGAACTCGGCGGCCTGTTCGTTCTGGCCACGGAACGGCATGAATCACGTCGTGTGGACCGCCAGTTGCGCGGACGTTCCGCCCGTCAGGGCGATCCGGGGGAGAGCAAATTCTTCCTGAGCTTTGAAGACGATCTCATGCGCAACTTCGGCGCCGCCGAACGCATGACGAAGATGATGGAGCGCTTCGGCATGAAGGAGGGAGAGGAACTCCAGCACCCCTGGCTCAATCGCAGCGTCGAAACCGCGCAGAAGCGCGTTGAGCAGCGCAACTATGTCTGGCGCAAGCGCGTCCTCGAGTACGATGACGTGATGAACCAGCAGCGCGAGGTCGTCTATGAATGGCGCAACGACGTGCTCAACAGCAACGACACCCGCCTCCTCATCAACGAGGCAGTGGAGAAGGGCATCACCGAGCGTCTCAGCGCCTTCGTGTCGAAAGATCTCAAGGACGACACCGAGGCCGACTACGACGGCCTGCTGCAGTGGGTGAACACCATGTTCCCGATCGGTCTGCGTTCGTTTGATGACGAGTTCAAGGCGCTCGACTTCGAAGCAAAATCCGCCTTCCTGAAGGAAAAGGTTCTCAGCGCCTACGGCGTGAAGGTGGGCAACGCCAATCCGACCGCCCTGCAGGAGATCGAGAAGATGATCCTGCTCAACGCCATCGACCGCCTGTGGCAGGAGCACCTGTATGCGCTCGACGCTCTGAAGGAAGGCGTCAGCCTGCGCACCTACGGTCAGAAAGACCCGCTCATCGAGTTCAAGCAGGAGGCCTTCACGATCTTCGCGGAGCTGATGAACAACATCAATGGCGAAGTCCTCGGCAACCTCTTCCGCAGCACCCAACAGCTCGCCGCGTTCGAGCAGTTCCTTGCCCAGATGGCCGCCCAGCAGAGCGGCGAGTCCGCCGCACCGCAGCGCCGCCAGGAAGACGAGGAGGGAGGGGAAGAATCTCCGCCCAATCCGGGCCGTGACGGCCCCCGTCTCATCATTCCCAGCGCCAGCTCGAACAAGCCCAAGCCCGACCACAGCAAGGTCGGCCGCAACGACCCGTGTCCGTGCGGCAGCGGCAAGAAGTTCAAGCAGTGCTGCGGACGCATCGCGTAACGCCATGGAGGGCAGCGCTCCGGTGCCGCCGAATTCGCCAAGCAGGCGTTTTGACCGCCTAGGGTAGGGCGCTGAGTCCCTCAGCGCCGTTGTGTGGCGGGAGCGTGGCTGGATGGTCTGGGATGAGCGGCCCTCATGGCAGGGTGAATACTGCACCTGACAGCGGCGATCCCGCCTGCGCGGGTGGCTCCCCCATTCGGCGCGGGGGCGATACCGGACGACGGAGCGGACACCCCGCGCCGAGCGGGGTGTTCCATGGACAGCGCGGGGTCGATACCATTCGGCGCGGTAGCCGTACCCTTTCGCGGAGGGAGGCCCCCGCGCGGCGCGGGGTCCATACCCTTTCGTCCGGGGAGCGCCCCCATTGCGCGGAACTCCGCCCCCGCCGCGTTCGGGGGCCATACCCTTTGGCGCGGGATGACCACCCTTTCGTGGAGGGAAGACCCCGGCGCGTCCGGTAGCCATACCTTTTCGTCCGGGATACATACCATTTCGCGCGGGGGAGGCCCCTTTCCTCTGCAACGGGCCGTTTCGGGTGGAAATGAGGCGTTGGATGCCTCCCGGACACCTCGCCTGCCACCCGGCAGCCAGCAATTCCTTGCCAGTCCTCGTCAGCACCGCTTTCATCGCATTCACTGCCTCCGGCGCTCCTTTTCTCTCAGTCTCCTCTTCTCCTCGTCTCTCATGTCCGCCACCCTCACCCCCGCCGCCTTCATCGAGCACTGGTCCAGGGCGGAGGCCAATGAGCGGGCCAACTCGCAGTCCTTCCTTCTTGGCCTGACGCAACTTCTGGGCGTGCTGCCGCCCTCGCACAATCACGCGGACGGCTACAGCTTTGAGTATCCCGTGAAGGTGCCCGGCGGCACCAGCACGAACTTCCTCGACCTCTACCGCCGCGCGCACTTTGTTTTGGAGTCGAAGCAGTTCACCGCGCAGAAGCTGGAGCAGTCCGCGCTGGAACTCGCCGCTCTTCAGGCCGGGGCCATCACCAGCGCGAAGAAATCCGGCCCCGTGCGCGGCACCGGCTCCTGGGACGACGCCATGATCCGCGCCAAGGGCCAGGCCGAGCGCTATGTGCGCTCTCTGCCCGCCGAGGAGCCGAATCCGCCCTTCATCCTCGTCTGCGATGTCGGCCACAGCATCGAGGTCTATGCCGACTTCACCCAGGCGGGGAAGGCCTACCTGCCGTTCCCTGATCCGCGCACCTTCCGCATCCAGCTCAAGGACCTGGAGCGCGAGGACATCCGCGAGCGCCTGCGCCTCATCTGGACGAACCCCGCCGCGCTCGATCCCGCGAAGGTCAGCGCCGAGGTCACGCGCGAGATCGCCGGTTACCTCGCCGAGCTGGCGAAATCCCTCGAACAGGAAAAGCACGACCCCGAAGTCGTTGCGCAGTTCCTCACCCGCTGCCTGTTCTGCATGTTCGCGGAGGATGTGGGCCTCATTCCCGACCATGCCTTCACCGAATTGTTGAATTCCGTGCCGGCGGACGGCACCGGCTTTCCCGAGCTGCTCAGCACGCTCTTCCGTGAGATGAACACCGGCACGGGGAAGAGCATCTCCGTCGTCCTGCGCAAAAAGCTGCTCAAGTTCAATGGCGGCCTGTTTGCCGATGACACCGTGCTGCCCGTGAACGGTCTCCAGCTTGGCCTCATCAAGCAGGCGGCCAGCAAGCAGTGGAAGAACGTCGAGCCCGCCATCTTCGGCACCCTGCTGGAGCGTGCGCTGGTGCCCGAGGAACGCCACGCCCTCGGCGCACACTTCACCCCGCGTGCGTATGTCGAGCGCCTCGTGCTGCCCACCGTCATCGAACCGCTGCGCGAGACATGGGAAAACGTCCGCGCCGCCGCCATCACCCACGCCAACAAGGGCGACCTCAAAAAGGCGCGCCAGGAGATCAACGCCTTCCATGACCAGCTCTGCCGCCTCCGCGTGCTCGACCCGGCCTGCGGCAGCGGAAACTTCCTCTACGTCGCCTTGCAGCAGATGAAGATCCTCGAAGGCGAGGTGCTCGACTTCGCCGCGCAGTTTGGCGAGGACATGAAGCTGGAGCTGGAGACCCACACCATCGATCCGCACCAGTTCCTCGGCATCGAACTCAATCCGCGCGCCGCCTCCATCGCCGAACTCGTGCTGTGGATCGGCTACTTGCAGTGGCACTTCAAAATCCACGGCCAGCGCACCCCGCCGGAGCCCATCCTGCGCGCCTTCAAGAACATCGAGTGCCGCGACGCCGTGCTGGCCTATGACGGCGCGCCACAGCCTGCGCGTGATGAAGCTGGCAATGTCATCACCGTCTGGGATCGCCGCAGCACCAAGACCGATCTCGTCACGAACCGTGACGTGCCGGATGAAACGAAACGCGTTCCGCTGCTGACGTACGCGAATCCACGGCCTGCGGAATGGCCTGAGGCGGATTTCATCGTCGGCAATCCGCCATTCATTGGCGACAAGATGATGCGTGATGCTTTGGGAAGCGGCTACGTTGATGCTTTGCGCGACACCTATCCCGAGATGCCGGAGTCCGCTGACCTCGTGCTCTACTGGTGGCATAAGGCGGCGCAGCTCGTGCGCAGCAGCCAAGCGCAGCGTTTTGGCCTCATCACCACCAACAGCCTGCGTCAAACCTTCGCCCGTCGCGTGGTGCAGATGCATCTGGGTAATGTAGTCCCGCCTTTAGGCGGCTCAGATAAAGACCGGCTAAAGCCGGGACTACAATACGAAGCACTCTCCCTTGCCTTCGCCATCCCCGATCACCCTTGGGTGGACACTGCTGAAGGAGCCGCCGTGCGCATCGCTATGACAGTCGGTGTCGCGAGCAAACATGAAGGCGATCTACTCAGTATCTTTGATGAGCAGCCTGCGGCTGACGGTGAAGTTAAAATTGCGTTCACAACATCTCACGGACACATACATTCAGACCTCACCACGGGCGCTGATGTCTCCTCAATGAGTGTGCTCACGTCCAACGAAGGACTCAGCGTGAATGGCATGATGCTCGCAGGCTCTGGTTTCCTTGTCCCCGAAGAAGAAACGAAGGATTTGGGATTGGGCAGGATCGAGGGCTTAGACAAACACCTTCGTCCATACAGAAACGGTCGTGATCTAACGGATGCTCCTCGAAACGTCTGGGTAATCGATTTTTTCGGCATGTCTGAGGAAGAAGCACGAGTGCGATTCCCCGAGGCTTACCAGTGTGTCTTATCGCGAGTGAAGCCTGAGCGTGACAACAACGCTCGTCCACGTTTGAAACAGTATTGGTGGCAGTTCGCTGAGGTGAGGAAGACGCTCCGTGCTGCTCTTGCTGGATTGCCTCGTTACATCGCAACTGTCGAGACGGCCAAGCATCGTCTTTTTCAATTCCTAGATGCCGAAATTGTGCCTGATCACATGTTGATCACGATTGCATTGAACGATGCTTTCAATCTCGGTGTGCTGAGCAGTCGCGTTCATGTTGTTTATGCGCTTGCTGCGGGCGGCACGCTGGAAGACCGGCCACGCTACAACAAATCCCGCTGCTTCGATCCCTTCCCATTCCCGTTGTGCGGAGAAGCGGAGAAAGCGCGCATCCGGGAGATCGCGGAGGAACTCGACGCGCACCGCAAGCGCGTGCAGGCCCAGCATCCCGGCCTGACGCTGACCGGGATGTACAACGTGCTGGAGAAGCTGCGCGCCGACGAGCCGCTCAACGCCAAAGACAAACTCATCCACGATCAAGGCTTGGTCTCTCTCCTCCAGCAGCTCCACGACGACCTCGATGAAGCCGTCTTCGCCGCCTACGGCTGGCAGCATCTCTGGCAGGCACGCCAGGAGAGCCACCGAGGCATGATCCACGACCTCCAGACCGGCGACATCCGCCTGCTCGACGCCACCGGAGAACAGTTCGATGCCGCCGTGGCCAAATTTGACCAGCAGCTCAACGCCGAAATCCTCCAGCGCCTCGTCACCCTCAACGCCCAACGCGCCGAAGAAGAAAAACGCGGCATCATCCACTGGCTGCGGCCGGAGTATCAGAGCGGAGGGCAAAGAGCGAAGGGCGAAGAGCAAGAGGAGCTGGCGTTAAAGTCGAAGACGGGTGGGAAGGTTAAAGGTGAGAAGTTAGAGGTGAAGGGGCAGAAGCCCGGAGCGAAGCAACCCTGGCCGAAGCCGCTGGCGGAGCGCATCCGTGCCACCGAACAAGCACTGCACGCGGCGGGTCATGCCGTGACGGCGGAAGAACTCACCCAATCCTTCTCCCGCGCCAAAGCGGCGGATTTGCAGGAGATCCTGGAGAGCCTCGTGACGCTGGGCCGGGCGCGGCAGGATGGGGAGAGGTTTGCGGTGTGATGGGGCGCGGACTTTCAGTCCGCAGCACTCCGCCACACCGAAGCCGCCGCATGTTCCTCGAAAATGGCATTCCTTCGACGACCTGCTGCGGACTGAAGTCCGCGCGCCACGAGCCTACCTGAATGAACAGCGTAGAGCTTGGAAGACCACGGAGGCAGGAACTCAGCCGTCTTCACGCTGCGGTCTCCCCATCTGGCTTCGCCTGCTCCGCAGCGCTCCAGAACTTGCGGTGCGTCCTGCCGTGGTACGCTTGACGCACTGCTCCCTTCGACGATTCTGCCACCCGATGAAAAAGTGACGGACGGTGTTTTGAACCTGTGATACGCTTCTGGCATGACGACGACTTTCGATGACATCCGCGACGCGGTGCTCCACCTGCCCAAAGGGGACCAGGCGCGCATCCTCACGCTCGTGGCGCTGGAGGTGGCGGATGCGCATCCAGGCATCGACTTTCAAGACAACGTCTGCGGCGGTTCCGCACGCATCATCCGTACTCGCATCCCCGTCTGGCTGCTCGAAGCGCTGCGGCGCGGTGGCAGGACGGATGCGGAGCTGCTGGCCGCCTACCCGTCACTCACCGCCGAAGATCTCGCCAATGCGTGGAACTATGCGCGGACGCATCGGGAGGAGATGGAACGCGGGATTGCCGCGAATGGAGATGATGCATGATCGCCCGGCTGTATTCCAACGAGAACTTTCCGCTGCCGGTGGTCGCAGCCCTGCGTGCGCAGGGGCATGATGTCCTGACGACGCATGACGCGGGCAAGTCCAACGAAGGTATTCCTGATGATGAGCTGCTGCGCTTTGCCATTGAGAACGGACGGGCGGTCATCACGCACAACCGCCAGGACTTCATCCGCCTGCATCGCGGCAACCCCGATCACGCCGGGATCATTGTCTGCACCGACAACGCCGATTTCCCCGCCCTCGCCGCCAAGGTCCATGCGCAGCTCCAGCAGATGGAATCGCTCCAAGGACAGTTGGTGCGGGTGAATCGAGGGGCTTGACGCTCACTGGGCCAATCCCCATGATGCGCGGCCATGCTGACACGCACTCTTCTTGTCCTGCTCTTCGCTTCCGCTCTCCCAACCCTCGCGGTGGATGATTACAAGCTGGGACCGCTCTCCGAAGAAAAGCCTGACGTGCCGAAGGGGAAGGTGATCCCGATGCCGGCGCATGAGTCGAAGATCTATGCGGGGACGAAGCGCGACTGGTGGATCTATGTGCCGGCGCAGTACAAGCCGGAGCAGCCGGCGAACTTGATGGTCTTCCAGGACGGGCATGACTACGTCGGCGTGAAGGGCGCGTGGCGGGTGCCGGTGGTGTTCGACAATCTCATCGCCAGCGGCGACATGCGGCCCACGGTCGCGATCTTCATCAATCCCGGCCACGTGGGCGACCCGAAGCCGCCGAGCGCGTGGAAGAACAACAACCGCGGCAAGGAGTACAACACGCTGGGCGACACGTATGCCCGCTTTCTCCTCGAAGAAATCATCCCGCAGGTGCAGAAGGACTACAAGCTGACCGACGATCCCGAGGGCTGGGCCATCGCCGGAGCGAGCAGCGGGGCGATCTGCGCCTTCACGGTGGCGTGGGAGCGCCCAGACAAGTTTCGCAAGGTCTTCTCCACCATTGGCAGCTATGTCGATCTGGCGGGCGGGCATGTGTATCCTTCGATCATCCGCCTGACGGAGCGCAAACCGCTGCGCATCTACCTTCAGGACGGCAGCAGCGACCTCGACAATCCCTTCGGCAACTGGCCGCTAGCGAACCAGCAGATGGCGAAGGCGCTGGCCTATCAAAAGTATGATTTCACCTTCGTCTTTGGCGATGGGGCGCATAACAGCAAACACGGCGCCAGCCTCTTCCCGGAGGCGATGAAATGGCTATGGCGGAAGTAGCCGGCAGAGGGGCAGGGAGGGGCCGTCCCTTTTCGCTGTGAACAACTTGGTTTTCGACCTTGACACCCCGGTCAATCCCCCTACCATCGCGGCCCCTTCTTCCCCAGTCGGAAGATCTTTCGTACACAGCACTCAATGAAGACGTTTTCAGCCAAAGCCCAGGAGCAAGCCCCCACATGGTGGGTCATCGACGCCAAGAACCAGATTCTTGGAGACGTCGCCGTCGCCGCCGCCAATCTCCTGCGCGGCAAGACCAAGCCCACCTTCACCCCGCATGTCGATACCGGTGATTTCGTGGTCGTCCTGAACGCCGCCGAAGTCCGTCTCAGCGGCAAGAAGGAGCAGCAGAAGATTTACACCTCGAAGGCCGGCTACGTCGGCAATCAGAAGATCGAAAACGTTGAGCGCGTGCGCGCCCGCCGTCCGGAGCTTCTCGTCGAGCGCGCCGTGAAGGGCATGGTGCCCCACAACCGTCTGGGCCGCTCCGTCATGGGCAAGCTCAAGATCTACGGCGGTGCCGAGCACCCGCATGAGGCGCAGAATCCGAAGCCTTTCGCCGTCGCCTAATCTTTTTCCATCGCCACCTATCGCATGAGCAAGCCTCTCAAAACCGCCACCGGCCGCCGCAAGACCGCCATCGCCCGCGTCTTCATCCTCGAAGGCTCCGGCAGCATCACCGTCAACGGACGTGACTTCGAAGAATACTTCCCGACCGTCGCCCTGCAGAACCAGATTCTGTTCCCGCTGGCTCTGACCAACTCCCGCCAGACCTACGATTTCAAGGTGAACGCCAGCGGCGGTGGCAGCACCGGCCAGGTGGGTGCCGTGCGTCTCGGCATCGCCCGTGCGCTGATCAGCGTGAATCCTGAACTCCGTCCGGTGCTCAAGGAAAACGGTCTGCTCACCCGTGACTCCCGTGCCAAGGAACGTAAGAAGCCCGGCCGCCCAGGCGCCCGCAAGCGCTTCCAGTTCTCGAAGCGTTGATCGACCACCGTTTTTTCAGCTCGATGTGTGCAAAGCCCCGCCCTGTGCGGGGTTTTGTTTTTCTTGTCGCTGGAGTCGAAAACACGTTCCAAACTGCCCCATGAGCACCGGTCATCTCCTCGTCCTTGGCGGCAGCATCCTGTGGATTCTGCTGTGCATGCGCTTTTGGTACGCGATCGACCGCGAGCACATCTGGCAGCGTCGGTTCATCGCCATCGGCGCTGGCATCGGCGGCGGTCTGATCTACCTCATCGGGACCCTGATGCTGGAGATGCT
>DAORHS010000141.1:0-9049 GCA_035438165.1 Prosthecobacter sp. | reverse complement strand
AACTATCATTGTTATTTTTGTGTGAATGGTCGACCACCGAGATCTACGCTTTTTCCCTACACGTCGGTCTTGGCTTGGCGGCGGGGGCTTCCACTGGCTCCGGCTTTGACCCGGTCACAGACGTGTCCTTGACCAGCTCCATCGATGGCAGCCATGAACGCCAGTCCACGGTGCGCAGAACCGGCCACATGAAGTAAAAGCCGAGGCTCAGCGCCGCAGCATTCAGAAGAAAGGCGGCGGCCATGCGACCTGCCGAAGACTTTTCGGGAGGCGTCTTGGGGGCCTCCGCTCTTGTTTCCGCCTGGCTGGTCGCGGCGGAGGCCGGAGCTGATTTGGGCACGATCGGTCTGGGCCGCGGGGCATTGGAGCTGAGGGAGCTTGTCTGTGCTCCGGGCGCCATCACCGGAGCCTGCTGTGGCAGGTAGGTGAAGCCGGTGTGCATGCTGAGCATCAGGGCATCCAGCGCCTGTGCCACGGAGTGTGGCCGCTGCTGGGGAGCCAGATTGAGCAGCCACGCGAGCCAGTCGCGCAGCGGTGGGTCCAGATCAGGCCGCATGTGGTGGAGCATCTGGCCGGGCTGGAACGCCTGCCAGTCCGCCATGATTTCCTCGACCGTGGTGCCCTGCGCCGGTGCGGTGTTGGTGGCGATGCAGAAAAGACTCGCCGCGGCGGTGAACAGGTCGCTTTGCGTCGTGGGTGGTCCGCCGGCGTGGAGTTCTGGCGCGCGGAACCACAGCGTCTCCGGCGGATGCTCCTTGCGTGCGAGCGACAGGCCCCAGTCCTGCACTTGGAGAAACAGGCCGCCGCCGGGATGATCGGCGATGATGAGGTTGCTCGGTTTCGGATCCCCATGCGGCTGGCGCAGGTGCTCGCCCACCAGCAGCGCATGCATGAGCTGCACCGCGAGAGCGCGCACATCGGCAGGAGCGGGCTTGCGTTCTGCCGCGAAGGCACGGGCATTGACTCCCGGCATGAATTCACTGACAAGCGCAAACTCATCCTCCGTGGGCAGCAGCGTGATGAGCGCCGCGACCTGCGGATGCCGGACCTGCATGAGGGACGGGGCGAGCAGTTGAAGCTTCTCGCGGTCCAGCGGGCACGTGGTCTCGTGATCCTGCAGCAGCGCCTTGATCAGCACCTTGCGGCCCGTGGCGACCTCCACCCCTCGATACACCTTTGCCGAAGGCCCGGCGGCGATGATCTTTTCGGGCTGAAAGTGGTCGGCGTACATTTTTTGCGACGATTTGCAGCAGCATGGCAAATAACGGGCGCATCGTGCAAGGGAAGATTGGCGCACTTGCACGATCCGTCATCCGCCCCACAGTCACCGCATGTTGAAACTCGGACTCATCGGCTGTGGGAAAATGGGCGGCGCGCTGCTGCGCGGCGTGGAGGAGGCGCTTGGCAAAGGCGGCCTGAACGTGGTGCTCAGCGACGTGGTGCCAGAGGCCGTGAACGGCCTGCGCAAGTGCCTCACCTGCCGGACCATCACCGGCACGCCTGCGGAGGTGGCCTCCGCTTCGGACGTCATCATCCTCGCCGTGAAGCCAGGCGACATGAAGGCGCTGTGCGAGACACTCGCGGAGGTCAAAGGCTCGCGTTTGTTCCTGAGCATCGCCGCCGGGGTGAATCTCGCGCATTTGGAGATGTGGCTCGGCCCACGGCAGCGTGTGATCCGCAGCATGCCGAACACGCCCGCACTCGTCGGTGTGGGTGCGGCGGCGTTTGCGCGCGGCAGCAAGGCCACCGCGAAGGATGCCGCGCTCGCCGCAAAGATCCTCGGCGCCGTCGGCACGGCGGATGAAGTCGCCGAGAAGTTGCTCGATGCCGTCACCGGCCTCTCCGGCAGCGGACCGGCCTACATTTACACCGTGATCGAGGCGCTGGCCGATGGCGGCGTGCTCATGGGCCTGCCACGCGCCACGGCCGTGCGTCTCGCCGCGCAAACCGTCGCCGGAGCCGCTGAAATGGTGCTGCTCGCCGGCAAACATCCCGCCGCTCTTCGCGATGAAGTCACCAGCCCCGGCGGCACGACGATTGCAGGCCTCGAAAAGCTGGAGCAGCACGGTTTACGCAATGCACTGATCCAGGCCGTGCGTGCGGCGACGGAGAAGAGCAAGGCGTTGGGGGCGTGAGCGTCAATCCGTCTGCGCTTCGCGTTCTCGATCAGAACGCCGGCTTGAAGTAGCCGAGGTAGGCCAGCACGGCGCCGATGAGGATGGCGATCAGCACCACGACCTGCGCGGAAAGCACACGGCGTTTGGCGAGCACCGGCAGGAAGCCGAGGACGAGCCAGAGGGCGAGTTTCACGATGACCCAGTGCTGCGTGTAGAGCGAGGGAGCCCCCTCTGGCAGTCCTTTGGACATCTTCGCCAGCATGCCAAACCCGGACACGAGGCTGATGACGAGGCCGATGCCGTGCCATTTCATGGCCTTTCTGGCACCTTCGCTGGAGAGCAGGCCGCCGAAGCCGATGAAGACGAGGATCAGGCCGATGAGATGGAGGAAGTGGTAGGTCTGGATGGACATGGCGGAGTCTGTGCCCCAAAGAAGCGCGTCCCACAAGTACGGGGATGCGCTGATTTTCGTCCTCCGGGGTGTTAATTAATACTGCCAGGAGGACGCAACGACCTGAAACTCGTCCTCGTAGCGAATCACGCCAGGGTCCGTAGTGGTGAGCGTGCGGACAAACCGACCGTGCTCCTCAAGAATGGCGATCATTTCGCGAAACTTCGAGATGAAAACCCCCGCGGACGGTTTGAACCACGAAACGGCATCTGTCGGCCACTCGGCGCTCGAAAACGGCGGGCAGGGCAGGTGTTCGTTCAACCATGCAAAAAGCTCCTGAACATGCGCATGCTCGTATTCGGGCAGATCGCCGAATTCTTTGAGCAAACGTAGTTCGCTGACGACCCCGCTCTGTTCTCTCGCGCTTTCCTGGTTCGTGCCGACGACAAAACGAATGAAGGTCATGCCGCCACGAGAGGTCTGCGGTGGCGGGTCGAAGCTCATGACAGCTTGTCGGTTACGACCATTTTGCACTTATACTCCCCGTCATCAGGATTTGTGATTTCCCACAGATTCAGAAAACCCGCAGATTTCTTTTTCTGACTCATTACAATCTGTGGGTTTTCTGAATCTGCGGGACCAACCGGATTTTCACAAAAGCTGATAACGCGAGGTAAGAAAGCAGGTATTCCCGGTCTGCCCACTCGCACAAGGCTGCTACTTGCTGTTCCAGTCGGTCACGGGAGAAAGCGGCTGCCCCATGTTCCGCGCCAGCATCGCACGCAATGCCGCCGGCGACATCGTAGGCTCCAGCGCGGGTTTGGAAGCCGACGGCGGATTGGCTGTGGCGACCTCCATGCGTTCCGTAAAGCACTCCCAGAACTCGTGCTTCTCAGCCCGTTCGTTGAGAATGATTTTATCGGGAGAAGTCTTCATCTTGGTAGGCGTCAAAGACGCGAACTATTTCAGGCGACTCAGCCCGCCGCCTCGACCTTCTGCTCCGCGAGCTTGGCGGCACGTTCGGCGAGTTCGATGTGGAACTGCTCGGGCGTGGGTTCGGCGCCCTTGGTGCGGGTGCGTTCGAACCAGTCGGCGAAGATTTCGCCATCCTGACGCTCGGCTTTGAAGGCTTCGAGGATTTCGCGCACCTTGCCGGGCACGTCTTCGCCGAGCACAGTTTTGTATTCCAATCCGGCGAGGCGGTTGCCACGGATGCTGCCGCCGACGAACATGGCGTACTTGTTCGGCGAGCGGCCCACGAAGCCGAAATCGGCGTTGTAGGGGCGGCCGCAGCCGTTCGGGCAGCCGGTCATGCGGAAGAGGATGGGCTCGTCAGCGAGACCAAGTTCGCTCAGTGTTTTGTCGATCTCATCCATGAAGCCGGGCAGGACGCGCTCGGATTCGCTCAAGGCGAGGCCGCAGGTCGGCAGGGCGACGCAGGCGTGGGCGACCTTGCGGGCGCGGGTCATGCCATCGCTGTGGACGACGCCGTGTTTCGCCAAAATGGCATCGACGGCGGCTTTCTGCTCCGGTTTGACCTCGGCAATGATGAGATTCGTGTTTGGCGTGACGACGTAGGGCAGATCGAGCGTCTTGGCGATCTCGGTGAAGGCGCTGCGGTACTGAGGACCGTTCTCACGGTCCACGATGCGGCCCATGCTGACGTGGATGGCACAGTAGAGGTTGCCGTCGCCCTGCTCATGCCAGCCGAGGTTGTCCTCGACGGTGTCGAATTTGAGCTCCTTCGGCGGGAAGGTTTCGATGCCTGGAAGGCGACGCACGACCTCGGCGCGGAAGCCGTCGAGGCCCATCGTCTGCACGGTGTATTTGAGGCGGGCGTTTTTGCGCTCGGTGCGGTTGCCGTGGTCGCGCTGGGTGGTGACGATGGCCTCGATGGCATCGACGACGTTCGCACGCTTCGCATACAGCAGCGGCTGGCCGAGGAAGGGACGCGTGGAGAGCTGGCCGTGGCTCATGCCGAAGCCGCCGCCGACGGTGATGGTGTAGCCTTCGACCTCACCGTTTACGACGTGCGGTACGAGACCGACATCCTGAGAGAAGACATCCACATCGTTGCAGGGCTGGATGGCGATGCCGATCTTGAATTTGCGTGGCAGGTACACTTTGCCGTAGATCGGATCGTCGCCTTCGGGGGCCTTGGTGGCCTCACGCACGGCGGGATTGACTTCGGGGTCCTTGACCCAGTTGGGCTCCACCTTTTCACCGTCGAGCCAGATGTCGGCATAGGCCTGGCTGCGCCAGAGGAAACGGTTGCTGATTTCCTCGGTGAGCTTCCGCGTGTCGGCATGCACGGCGTCCTTGATCGGAGCCGCCGGGCCCATCGTGTTGCGCACGACGTCGCCGCATGCGCCCATGGTGCTGAGACCGCTGTGGCAGACGTTGTGAATGACCTCCTTCAGGCCGCCCTTGAGCACGCCGTGGAGCTGGATGCCCTGACGGTTGGTAAGGCGCATGTTGCCGAAGGCCTTCGTGCAAAGATCGTCATGGATGAGCCACTGCTTTGCCGTGATGCGGCCGCCGGGCATCTTGCTGCGAATCATGAAGCTCCAGGCCTTGTCGAACTTGGCCTTGGTGCGCTCGGCGCGCACGTCGCGGTCGTCCTGCTGGTAGGAACCGTGGTGCTTGAGCAGCACGTTCGAGTCCTCTGGGATGTGAGAGAGAGACGTGTCTGCGAATTGCTCGGCGATCTGACCGCGGAGACCGGCAGAGGCGAGTTTGATGTCTTCGACGGAGGCTTTGCTCATAAAGAAAGAAGTTGGGGGATTGGAGGGTGCGGAGACTCGACCAGAATGCCACGAAAGCAAGGAGCGGCAAGCACTAATGTGATAATTGCCTATCGGAATTATATGGAATAGCGCGAATTCCACGTCCCACCGCTCTCTCCGACAACACCTTAAAGCTGGCTCTGCGTGCTGAAACGGGCACGTGACAAACGGTGCCGGGCGCGGTTACAGTCTCACTCGCATGAGCAGGCATCACACGCGCCTATTTCAAACGACGGCTGTCCTGCTGACGCTGCCGTTTCTGGGCGGGTGTGTCAAAAAAAGCGATTATGACGCCCTGCAGGTGGAGAACCAGGCCTTGCAGGCGCGTGTGGACCAGGCGAGCCACCAATTGGAGCAGTCTCAGGCGGATCTCGCCGTGTTGCAGGCGCAGTTGCAGCAGCTCAATCAAACCGGGTCCCAGTTGAAGAAGGCTCAGCAGCAGCTCCAGCAGTCCCAGGCGGAACTAAAGGCCTTGAAAGCCCAGTTCGAACAATTCCGCACCCAGCGTCGCGGCGCCATGGTGGGAAAAAAGTTTCCCGTGCTGAGTCTGGATGATGGCAAGGTGCTCCGTGAGGCGGAGATCACCGCCGTCACGGCCGAAGACGTCTCCATCCGACACGAGAGCGGTGTCATCAAAGTCGCCCTGGCCGGCACGTCGGATGATCTGCGGTGGGAGGCCTGCTACGACCCGCAGGAGGCGAAGGAAAAGGCGCGTGAAAACATGCTGGCGGAGGCGCGGGCGCTCGAGGCCCGGCTGGCGCGTGAACGCGGTACCCAGGCTGCCACGGCCCCCATGCCGGTCCGCAATGCGGTGGACGTTCTGCGCACTCAGCTCGCCACGCAACGGATGCAGTTGAACGCCGAATACCAGACGCTCGCGGCAAAAAATCCAGGGGTGTTGCAAGGGGCCGGTTGGAATGCCTCCGCACCCGAGACCAGCCCGCTGCTGAACAGCGTTTCAGGCAGCCGTGCCGTGCTGGGCCTCAGCCGGCTTCAGTCCCTGCGCGATGCGATTCTCGCCACGCTGCGGCAGCTTCGCGAAGCGGACCCGTCGGCGCGCTGACCCGGTCGAATCCGCAAAATAAGCTAGGCAAACCGTCCTTTTGATCGTTCCATGTCACGCTCATCCATGAAATCCCGCATTCTTCTCGCCCTTGTCCTGACCGCCACCGCCGCCTCTGCGGTCGATTACAAGACTCAGATCGCCCCGATCTTCCGCAACAAGTGCTACGCCTGCCACAGCGTCACAAAGAAGGTGAAGGGCAAGCTCGCTTTGGATGATGCCGAACTGCCCAACCAGATCGGGCCCGGCAAAAACATCATTCCCGGCGAGGCCATGAAGAGCACGATGTTCGTCAACTGCACCCTGCCCGATGATGATTCCGACGTGATGCCTCCTGAAGGCAAGAATCGTCTGACCGATGCTGAGATTGATCTGCTCAAGAACTGGATTGCCGAAGGTGCCAGCCTCACCGGCGGTGGCGCGGCTCCGGCTCCCACACCCGCAGCGGCTCCGGCGGCCATGCCCGCCGCGGGCGGCCTCCTGAAGTGGACCAGCAACGACGGCAAAGTCATTGAAGCCCAGTTCATGGGCCTGGAAGGCGACGGCGTGCTGCTGAAAATGCCCGCCACCGGAGTCACCCACATCGTCCCCCTTTCCCGCCTCTCGCCGGAGAGTCAGGAACAGGCAAAGACTGCGACGAAGTAAAAGCGCGCCTCCGCAATCAGATCATCGAAGACGCCATCGGATCGAAAGTCCGGTGGCGTTTTCATTTCAACACAAACGCCGACTCCGCCACCCGCTGCCCGTTGATCTGCAGTTCGACGCGATGGCGGCCTGCGTGATGTTTGCGCGTGGTGAAGTCACGAATGACCTGCGATTTGGCGAGATCGAGCGTCGCATTCGACGGCAGATCGACCTCCGTCCACTTGAAAACCTTCTCAGCACTCACACCGCGTGCCTTCACGTAATGCACCACGTAGTCGATCGCGAGGCGTTGCGTGCGTGATGCCGTGGAAGTGATCACCGCTTTCAGCGTGAGCCGGTCACCGAGCACGAGTCGTTGCGGCGCTGCTTCCAACATCGCGGTGACCTCCGCCTTTTTTCCGAAGCCGAACAGTTTCAGCGCCCGCGGATGCCCGCGCTTGATCAGCGTGCGGCAGGCCTGCTTCGCGATCCAGTTCAAGGGCGCGTGATCGAGATCCCACGCCTCCAGACGCTCCAGCACAAACTCAGGATGATCCTTCGTGATGTCATTCAGATGATTCGCCACCGAGCGGCGCACGAACAAGGCTTCATCGTCCTTCAACGCCTCCAGAATCACCCACGTCGGCGCGGGATCGCGCACCAGCGAGCTCAAACGCATTCCCCACGGCAGTCGTGGGCGCGAGCCTTCGCTCGCCAGACGTCGCACCTTTTCATCAGCATCCTTCGTCCATTGCAGCAGCGTTTTCAGCGCCCGCGCCTGATCCGCCACGATGAACGGCCGTACCGCGAACTCCGACGAGCCAAACACCGTGAAGAATCGCAACGCCTCCATCGAGAAGTCGAAATCCTCGCGTCCAAAGGTGGCCACGAAGTCGCCGAGGAAAATGGTCACAAACTCATGCCCGAGCTTGGGTGCGAGCTTTTGCAGCACGCGTACCTTCTGCTGAAATGTTCCCGGTAACGCCGCATCCGTCGCAACCGCACACTGATGCAGCCGCTCCATCAGCGTCCGCTCCTCCAGTCCATCGAGAACGAGCTTCAAAAACGTCTTCGCATCAAACTTCGGCGCGAGTTGGGTCAGTTCGCGTGCGATGGCGCGATACCGGGCTTCATCGAACCAGTCTTTGAGTTGGGCGGGGGAGGATTCGTCGGGCATTGTTGGAATGGATCACTTCAGTTTCGCAAACGCCACCCGGATCTCCTCCAGGCTGCCGATCGTGAGCACCACCTCGTATTCAAACACGAGTCCCGGCTTCAGCGCGAAGGTCTGGATCGGTGCGAGGTAACTGCAATCGCCCTTGTTGCCGTTGCGCACGCGGTAGCACGTCACTTCGCTCGTGTGCGGCATGAACAGGCCGAGGCCGTGATCGTTTTGATCCACCCATGCGCACCACGGCTCGCCGACCTTGATGTATTCGTTCGGAAAGCCGGACTGTTTGCGCGTGAGCTTCTTCTCCGCATCCACAAACACCAGTGTGTCGAGCTTGGGCGTCACAAACAGCGCGGGAAGCTCCTGATGCCTCGGCTTGTGCTCCTTGTCGCCGGTCCAGGTCATCTTGAACTTCAATCGCGCCAGTCCGCCGTCGAGCCGCAGCCATTCTTCCATCACGCACTCCGGCGTGAAGGCTCCTGTGGCCCAGTGGCGCGGTTTCGTCTTCGCATAAAGGCTCGTCGCATCCGACTTCGTCTCCATGACTTCGGCGGGCGCGTTCTTCCAGCTTCCGCCCTGCACCGGATTGTAGCGCCACGGCTTGCCGTTCCAGTCGCTGCCGTCCTCATCGCCATAATACGACTGCTGCACATACCGGCCCACATCGTAGGCGTTGAGCAGATTGTCCTGCGAGTCTGAACGCGAAAACCAGCCGATGCAGGCCCCTGCGTCCAGATTCACGCCGAGCCGGACCTGACCGTTGTCGAGGTAGTGCCAGTTCTCGACCGCCTGGACCGGGGCGACCAGCAGCAGGAGGGCGTGGATGAAACATTTGGGTGACACCCTTGCAGCCTCGCGGCTTCTCGCCAAATGCGCAAGCATGCCCGCGACCTCCCG
>DAORHS010000140.1:0-9059 GCA_035438165.1 Prosthecobacter sp. | reverse complement strand
CTGTATGGCGAGCGCGTGGTGGCGGACCGCCTGATGGACCTGACGGCGGACGGATACGCGGTGTTTCATGACGTGCCCTGCCTGGGCGGCGGCGGCCCGTTTAATCTCGACCACGTCGTCGTGGGACGCGGCGGCGTGGGCGTGGTGGAGACGAAGACCTACCGCAAACGCGCCGGAGTGAACGGCGAATCTCACAAGGTCAGCTATGACGGCCAGAAACTGGTGTGGCCGGACGGCACCACCACGCATGAACTGGAGCAGGTGACAAGAAACGCGGAATGGCTGCACAAGGAGCTGAAGAAGCACCTGAATCTGGACGTGCCGGTGCGTGCCGCGCTGACGATGCCGGGATGGTATGTAAAAAGCGCCCACTCACCCAAGGACCCCGTGCTGGTGGCGAACACGAAACTTCTGCCGGACTACATCCCGGAACGTTTTCAAGGAACGCTCACCCGGGAGCAGGAGGACCTCGTGCGCCGCCATCTGCGCGGCCTGTGTGAGACGGTGTCGTTTGGGGACATGAGCGTGTGAGGGAACGGGCATGCAACCACGAGCCGAAACCGTTCCGCCAATGGGTAAGCAGGAATCTCCTGCCGCCTCCCTGCCCAGGGATATGGTGGTGGCATGGATGGTCGGCCAGCTTTTGCTGAACTTCGGCCAATTGGACTATCTTGTTTTTTGTGTGCTGCAACGGGTGCTCCCGGAAAAGGATTACCAAGACACGAAACGCTGCCACCTCACGGACCGGGTGAACCAAATGATCGAAAGGCTGACGGCGGCAGACGCTTCCCGAAAACCTCATCTGGAACAGTGGCATGCTGCATTCCTCCCGGTACGAGACCTGCGCAATCATCTGGCGCACGGTTATCTGCAACTGGTGTTGAATCACGACCCGAAACTGATCTCCCTGAGAATACGGCAGGCGCGTGATTGGGATGGAGAGGAAGTGACGGAAGTCGGTTTCGATGAACTACAGCAGTGCTTCGAGAAGCTCAGTGCATTGATCGAACAGTTGCAACCGCTGGCTGGATTTCAGCCTTGTGAAGACTGAAAGGGCAGCTCATGAAATGTGGGCACGACCTGCCTGCCCGCCCCTCAATGCACCCCGGCGGCGGAGCTGCTGGCGGCGATGGCTGCCGCAGCGGCCTGCTGGGCGGCGGCCTGATGACGAAGCTGCCCGAAATCATCCAGCAAGTGCGTGAGTGTCAGCAGTCCGATTTTGAATGACCCGCGCCCAGGAATCACGGATCCATTCATGTCACACCGCCAGAGATGGGAACGCCGCAGAGAAATACTTTCTGCATCAGGTCTCTGCGGTGTTCCAATCTCTGCTAAGGGCCCGGTTCTGCCACTCAGCGTCTGTTTTGAGACTTTTCGTGGGTTTCGTGAGCGATTGAAGGCACCAGGATCGAGGACGAGGACGAGTAGGAGTAGGAGCGAACGGTTCACCGCCACCCCGCCCTCACGGCCGTCTCGCCTGCTGCAGCGCTTCTTCCTTGAGCTTCTGGATGGCTTCGTCCCCCTGGGCGATGAGGGGATCGAACATGGGGATCTCTTTCGCGTTCTGTCCCTGCTCGTGTTTGCGGAAGCCGAAGAGGTAGGTCTCGTTGTGCGGACGCCAGCGGTTGAAGAAGAGGGTGTCCTTGGCGATGACGGCGCGGCGGAGATTTTCCAATGCGGGCGAGGGAGCGTCGGGCATTTTGAGGCCGAGGCCTTCGATGAGCATGGCGCTGAGCTTTTCGTAGCCTTCGCGGGTGTAGTGCACGCCGTTTTCGGTGAGCGGCCGGCGGATGATGCCGGGCTTTGGCAGGCCGCCCATGAGCTCGAACCAGTCGATGAAATAGGCGTTCTGCATGAGGGCGAAGCGGTGCAGGGCGTCGCGCAGGCTGGAGAGATTGCGGTTTCCGGCGCTGAGGTCCGGCAGGGGCGGCGGCAGCGTCTCCAGCGGCGGCGGCGCGGCGATGATGACGCGCACGCCAGGGGACTTCGCCCGGATGAGCTCGATGAGATTGCGATAGCCGGTGAGGAAGTCCGGCAGGCCGCCGAGGCGCTCGAAGGCGAGCTCGGAGCCGTAGCAAAGCAGGACGACGGTGGGCTTGAGCATCTCGAGATGGGCGGAGAGGCGCTGTAGGCCCTCCTCCGGCGGCCCGAAGTAGGAACGCGCATGGCCGAAGACGGTGTCGCCGCTCCAGGCGAGGTTGCGCACGGTGACTTTCATCTCGCCGAGGGCGAGAGAGAGGCGTGGCTCAAAGGAGCCGTAACGCTGCTCGCGCTCGATGACGGTGTTGCCGATGAGGACGAGGCGGTCGCCGTCTTTGAACTCGAAGGTCGCGGGCTGCGGCGGGGCGGAGACGGCCGGGGCCTCCGGCGTTTGAGCAGGGGCAGAGGCGGCGCACACGAGCGCCAGAAGGCCGGCAAGGGTTTTGAGATTCATGCGGGCGCTATTGGAGCGGATGGGGCGCGGATTGTCCAGCCTCCAAAACGCGGGTCTTAAAGTAGCCCGGTTCCTGTGGAACAGGGGATCCCTTGTTGCACAGCCACAAGACTGCCTTGTGAGGCCATCACGCCTCACCGCTTCCGCAGCACGAGCAGCACGTCGGCATAGCGGTCGTCAAAACGGCGCGGTTCGGCGAGGTCGTAGGTGAAGTCGTAGCACTCCTGCAGCTCCAGCTCCGAGACCTTGCGCAGGAGCGCCTTCAACTGGGCGGCGTTGTAGGTGCGGAACTGCCAGCGCGTCTCCTGTGTGTGCGTGCGGCCGGCGTCGGTGATCTTCAGCCGCGTGCGCAGGTCTTCGAGGCGCGTCTTGGGATCGGCGGGCCAGGTGTGGGTGTTGCAGACGACTTCGATGCCGCCGCGCTTCGCCACCCAGCGCTCGTGCTCGGCGGTGCCGCAGTCGTAGTCCGTCAGATGCAGGCCGAGGAAGAACAGGCCGCCGGGCCGCAGGCAGGCCGCGACACGGTGCAGGCATTCGGCGGCGTCTTTTTCGGTGTGCAGGTATTTGAAGGTGCTGACAAGGCAGTGGGCGAGGTCGAAGCCGCCCTTCACGCCCTTTGGCAGCGTGAAACTTTGCATCCAGTCCTCCCACAGCCGCGCCTTCAGCCCGGCGGCGGCGAGGCGCTCCTGCGCGAACTCGATCATGTGCGCGTTGCCGTCGAACCCGCTCACGTCCCAGCCGCGGCGGGCCATCTCCAGCGCGAGGCGGCCGCTGCCACAGGCAGGCTCGAGCAGCCGCCGCCCCTTCCCCGGCGGTGCATGCTTCGCGAACGCGGCCTCCAGAAAGTCCGCCTCCTGCACGGTGCCGTCGTCAAAGATGATGTCGTAATAGAGGGGCGTGTCGTACCAGTCGCGCTGTTCGGTGGGCATGCGGCGCACGATGGCGAATCCCCGGCTCCGCGCCACCCCGTAACGACCCCGACCACAGGAAGGATCAAAAAACACGCCGCCAATGGCACTCGAAATGCTGCTTGATTGTTCGTGACTGGTGGAGATTGATTGCGCCCCCGTGCCCGCTGCCCTTCCCGATATGATTGTGTGGGATAATTTCTTCTGGTTTACCAGCTACATCCTCGTTTTCACCGCCCTGTCCGCCTTTGGCGCGCACCGGATCAAGGTGCTGTACCATTTCTGGAAGCACCGGAAGGACGTGCCGACGCCGCAGCACGAGTTCGCCGAACTGCCGGTCATCACCGTGCAGCTCCCGATCTTCAACGAACTGCACGTGGTGGAGAACCTGCTGCGCACCGTCAGCGCGCTCGACTACCCGCGCGACCGCCTGCAGATCCAGGTGCTGGATGACTCCACGGACGAAACGGCCGCACATGCCGCGCAGCTTTCCGCCGATCTGAAGGCGCAGGGCTACGACGTCGAGTACCGCCACCGCACCAACCGCCACGGCTTCAAGGCCGGAGCGCTGGACGAAGGCATGGCCACGGCGAAGGGCGAATTCATCTGCATCTTTGACGCGGACTTCCAGCCGCAGCCAGATTATCTCAAAAAGGTGATCCATCATTTCTCCGACGAGAAGGTCGGGATGGTGCAGGCACGCTGGGGGCACCTGAACAAGAATTTCTCCCTGCTCACCCGCCTGCAGGCGCTGTTTCTCGACGGCCATCTCGTGCTGGAGCAGACCGCGCGCAGCCGCCACGGCGAGTTTTTGAACTTCAACGGCACCGCCGGCATCTGGCGGCGCAAGGCGATCGAAGACGGCGGCGGCTGGCAGCATGACACGCTCACCGAAGACCTGGACCTCAGCTACCGCACGCAGTTGAAGGGCTGGAAGTTCATCTACCTCAAGGACGTCGTCGTGCCCGCCGAACTGCCGCCGGACATGGACGGCTTCAAGAGCCAGCAGCACCGCTGGACAAAGGGCTCCATCCAGGTCTGCAAAAAGATCCTCGGTGATGTGTGGCGCAGCGACATCCCGCTGCGCCTGAAAGTGGAGGCCACCGCGCATCTCACTTCCAATTTCGCCTACCTGCTCACGCTCTGCACGCTGGTGCTCATGTATCCCGCAAACTTCGTGATGGGCAGCTCCTGGCACAAGGCGGTGTTCGTCGATGTGCCGGTGTTCTTCTTCGCCTCGCTGAGCGTCGTGGTGTTTTACATGACCGCGCAGGGTGCGCAGGGCCGCTTCGGCTGGCTCAAGGCCCTGCCCTACGTGCCGATGCTGCTCGCGCTCGGCATTGGCATGAGCATCAACAACGGCAAGGCCGTGCTGGAGGCGCTGCTCAACCAGTCCTCCGACTTCATCCGCACGCCGAAATACGGTGTCGAAAACAAGGCGCAGGCAGCGAAACAGCGTCCGCTCTACAAGGCCGGCAAGTCGATCGCGCTGTGGATCGAGGTCGCGCTCACCGGCTACTTCGGCTGGATGATCGCCCTCGCCGCGCAACGCGGCCAGTGGGGCTCCATTCCCTTCCTGCTGCTGTTCTTCTTCGGCTTCGGCTACGTGGCCTCAGGCTCGCTGATGAAACGCTTCTCGATGTCCGCGCTGCAGGCACCGGCGGCGGCCTAGCCCCTTGAGCAGATCAATCGACTGATGCCAGTCCGGACTCGATCAGCCTTGATCTGGTGAACTCCCACGGCACCACAGGGCCACCTGCTTTTTCGAGACGGTAAAGTTCCACGTCCACAGGCCGCAGACCTGCGGCAGCGAGGATGAAATTTCCCTCGTGCGTGTCCACCATGACAGCCCGTCCTCCTGGCGGACCCAGGCTCCAGATTGATACTCAAAACCAGCCGCACGCAGCCAGCGGTTGATGTGCTGCTGGTCTGGATTCGGCCGGTCTGGATCCGCAGCGGGAACGAACGGCTGGCGGATGCCGATGCGCAGCCCTTCAGCCGTTTCGATCACCGCCGCCAGTTCCGCCGCGTCACCAAACGCCTCATTCGCGAGTTGCCAGCGTTCGAGATAATGAAGCGTCGTCATCTTCGGAATGCGATCTCGTCCGTTGCGCAGGCGCAACGCGGGTTCGGTCACTTTGAGCACCATTCCCGGTGAGTCCGGCTCCTGGAAAACCTCATGCTCGTTGCCGCCTTCTAGCGGAGAAAGCACTGCGAGCCATTCCTCTGACGAAACAAGGCCGTGGCCACGGGCGAAACAAAGCAGGGCTCCGTCGGCACCACCTGTCCCAGTTTCCGTCGCAGTCTCGCGCTGGCCCGGAACTGCTTCGTCACATGCTCCTGCGTCACCACGGAGGGCCGTGATGGCAGCAAGGAGGAGACTGGCAGAGGAGGATTCATCAGACATCGAAGTAATGTGGCGCGCTTCAAAAGTCAACGAGTCGCAAGATCCTTGCAAGCGGGAGATGGCAATGGTCCTGCGTCCGAGAAGTAACTTTCTGTGGCATCCGGGGTTTGCATGCGGCCATGAGATTTCTCTTCGCTCTCGCCGCCAGCTCTCTTTCGCTTCACGCCGCCACCACTGACTGGCCGCGCTTTCTCGGCCCCACGGGAGCGGCCGTCGTCGCTGAATCGAAGGTGCCTCTGACGTGGAGCGACTCTGAGAACCTCGTATGGAAAGCCGAGATGCCCGGGCCGGGATCGTCGAGCCCGATCGTCTTCGGCGACAAGGTGTTCATCACCTGCTGGACCGGTTACGGCGACAAAGAGGGAGCGAACGACATGAACAAGCTCACGCGGCATCTCCTTTGTCTCCGCAGAGCTGACGGCAAGGTTTTATGGGATGCGAAAGTTCCCTCCACCGTCGAGGAAGATCCGTGGCGCGGCTACATCACCGAGCACGGCTACGCCACGCACACGCCGGTGACGGATGGCGAACGGGTGTATGTGTTCTTCGGCAAGAGCGGCGCGCTGGCCTTCGACATGACCGGCCAACAGCTTTGGCAGACCTCCTGCGGCACGGGCTCCGGCCGCATGCGCTGGGGTTCGGCCGCGAGCCCGGTGCTCGTCGGCGAGGTGCTTGTGGTAAACGCGAGCGACGAGGCGCAGGCGATCATCGGGCTCGACAAAAAAACCGGCAAAATCATGTGGAAGGCCGAGGGTCAGTTCGGCATGGCCTACGGGACGCCGAACGTGTTTCAACGCGACGGTGTGACCGATCTCGTCATCGCCGTGCCGCAGGAGCTATGGGGATTGAATCCCGACACCGGCAAGCTGCGATGGTATGCCGCGCATGACCTCAGCGGCAACGTCTCCCCCAGCGTCGTCCCCGGCGGCGACACCGCGTATGTCTTCGGCGGCTTTCCCGCCACCCGCAGCGCCGCGATCAAACTCGGCGGCAAGGGCGACATCACGGCGAACGCCGTCCTCTGGAGCAGCAACTCCAGTTCCTATGTCCCCACGCCCATTTTCAAAGACGGGCATCTCTATGTCGTCAACGACCAGGGCTTCGCGCTCTGCATCGACGCCGCCACGGGCAAGGACGTCTATCGTGAACGCGTCATCATGGGCGCTCGCGGCGGTGGCAAACCCTTCTACGCCTCGCCGGTGCTCATCGGCGACAAGCTCGTCTGCGTCTCCCGCAGAGACGGCGCCTACATCATCGCGGCGAAGCCCCGCTTTGAACTGATCGGGCACAACACCTTCTCCCTCGACAACTCATACTTTCACGGCACTCCCGCCATCAGCGGCGACCGCCTGATCCTGCGCAGTGACAAGGCCGTGTACTGCATCGGCACGAAGTAAGAACGCGTCGCGTCGAAAGGCCACGCCGCATGCCGCGTAGTCCTCGCCCATGACTCGCCACCTGTTCCTCGTCGTCGGCGCCCTCGCGCTTCTTTCCCTCAACGTCACCGCCCAGCACATCCGCGCCGGCATCATCGGTCTCGACACCTCGCATGTGCTCGCCTTTACCAAGACGCTCAACGCGACGCCGCAGAAGCCGGAGGTGATGGGCGTGCGCCTCGTGGCCGCATACCCGCAGGGCTCCAAAGACATTCCTTCAAGCACCGAACGCGTGCCGGAATACACCGCGAAGGTGAAGGAACTCGGTGTGGAAATCGTCCCCAGCATCCACGACCTGCTCGACAAGGTGGACGTGGTCTTCCTCGAGTCCAACGACGGCCGCGTGCATCTCGAGCAGGTCCTGCCCTGCATCGAGGCGCACAAGCCTGTCTTCATCGACAAGCCGATCTCGGGCACGCTCGTCGATGCCATCAAGATTTTCGATGCGTCGAAGAAGGCCAGCATCCCGGTGTTCTCGTCGTCCTCCCTGCGTTTTGGCAAAGGCACGCAGGAGGTGCGCGGTGGCAGCATCGGCAAAGTGAAACAGGCGGAGACCACCAGCCCGGCCAGCCTCGAAGCACATCACCCGGATCTCTTCTGGTATGGCATCCACGGCGTCGAATCGCTCTTCACCGTGATGGGCACCGGCTGCGACAGCGTCAAGCGCGGCACCACCGCCGAAGGCAAGATCACCGTCACCGGAACCTGGGCCGGCGGACGCAAGGGCACCTTCACCGAGGCAAAGGCTTATGGCGGCAAGGCCGTCGGTGAAAAGGGAGAGGCGGCCATCGGAACCTACGACGGCTACGATCCGCTGCTGTTCTCCGCCGTGCACTTCTTCCGCACCGGCGTCGCCCCCGTCTCACCGGAGGAAACGATCGAGATCTACGCCTTCATGGAGGCTGCGGATGAGAGCAAGCGCCGCAATGGAGCCGAGGTCAGCCTCAAGGAAGTGATGGACAAGGCGCTGGCCGAAGCACGGAAGTGATCTGGTGCCACCACGGGTCAAACCGGCGCGTGACAGGTGAAAACGCCGCCGGACCGGATCTTTGCATGCGTGTTTTGAGAAGTGAAAGAGCCCCTTTCTTTCGCTCAAAATTGTTCAACATTCTCTCTGTCTCTTCGTCTGTAAGTCAGGCGCTCCCAGGAGCCGTCGAAAAAATCCCACCCCCAAACACCACCATGACAACCCCACCCCGCCTCTGCATCGCGTTCACCTGCGCCGGCATGCTGGCAGCAGGGCTTCCCCTGGCGCTTGCAGAAACACCCGCACCAGCCAAGACCACGCCCGAGGCCTTCCAGGCCAAGATCCTCAAGGACGCCACGCCCCTGCCCAACAATGGCCAGCTCCAGATGAGCTACGCCAGCGTGGTTGACAAGATCCTGCCGAGCGTCGTCACGATCTATTCCTCCACGCCGATCAAAACTCCGGACGTGGACCAGATCCCGCCCCAGCTGCGCCCGTTTTTCTACCGCTTCTTCGGCGTGCCCGATGACTTCGGCGGCATGAACGAGGACGACGAACCGGCGAATCCGCGCCGCCGCGGGCAGCCGCAGCGCCCCCGGCCGGATCTCGATGATGAATTGAACCAGCAGCGCGGTGTCGGCTCCGGCATGATCATCACGCAGGACGGCTACATCCTGACCAACAACCACGTCGTCGCCGACGCCAAGAAGATCGAGGTGGCGGTGGACATCGACGGCAGCACACGAACCTACAAAGCCGAGGTCATCGGGGCCGATCCACTCACCGATGTCGCGCTTATCAAAATAGACGCCACCGGCCTCAAACCCGCCACGCTGGGCGACAGCTCGCAGCTCCGTGTGGGCGACATCGTTCTCGCCGCCGGTGCGCCGATGGAACTCAGCCGCTC
>DAORHS010000139.1:0-9134 GCA_035438165.1 Prosthecobacter sp. | reverse complement strand
GACGTTGGTGATGATGCCGGCGTCCGGTTTCGCGATGTCCGTGAGCACCTTGATCTCACCGGCATGATTCATGCCCATCTCCGTGATGCAGCACTGGTCCCCCTCACGCAACGACAGCAGGGTGAGCGGCAGACCGATGTGGTTGTTCAAATTGCCGAGTGTGGCGCGCGTCTGGCATTTGCGCGCCATGATGATGGCGGCGAGGTCCTTGGTGGAGGTCTTGCCGTTGCTGCCGGTCAAACCAATGATCAGCGGCGCATGATGATCGCGATAGCCACGCGCCATGTTTTGCAAGGCGAGCAGGGTGTCGGCGACCTCGATCACTGCGCACGGCAGCGTGCCCCAGGCCGGGTTGACTTTGCTGACAACGACTGCGGCGGCTCCGGCGGCGGCCACCTGCGGAACGAAATCATGCGCGTCGAACTTGTCACCCACCAGAGCCACGAAGACCTCACCGGCGGTGATTTTGCGCGAATCAGTGTTCACGTTCGTCACCAGACACGAGCCCTCGCCACGCAGTGTGCCTGCGGCGAAGTGGGAGAGAGTCTGGAGGGAAATCGGGATCATGCAAAAATGACGAATGGCGAATGACGAATGACGAATGAATGACGAATTCTCGAATGATCCGTTGTCGGGACTTCATTCGTCATTCTGATTTCATCATTCGTCATTGGAGCGGCGGTCATCGGTGTTCGTATTGGTCTGGCGGGCCAAAGCCGCGACCCCGGGCTTCGCGTTCAGCGGCCTTTTCTTCGCGCTCGGCAGCACGGTCGGCCTTGAGTTCATGCAGCAACTGCCTCGCGATCCGGCGGTCGTCGAACGGATGCTTCTTGCCTTGAATGTCCTGATAGTCCTCGTGGCCCTTGCCCGCGATGAGCACGATGTCACCCTGCCAAGCCCCTTCGAGTGCGACACGGATGGCCTCGCGGCGGTCGGCGATGACGGCATGATTCTTCGGACGGACGAAACCGGCCTTGGCGTCATTGAGAATCTGCTGGGGATCCTCGGTGCGCGGGTTGTCGGAGGTGAGCACGCAGATGTCGCTGCCGGCCTCTGCCGCCGCCGCCATTTTGGGACGCTTGGAACGATCACGATCACCCCCACAGCCGAAGACCGTGATGATGCGGCGGGGACGCAGCGCCCGGACCGTTTTTAAGGCGTTGACAAGGCCGTCAGGCGTGTGCGCGTAATCGACGAAAACTTGGAAACGTGAGTTGTCGGAAACACGCTCCATGCGCCCTGGCACCTGGGGCGCGTTTTGCAGGCTTTTGACGGCCTCGCGCAAATTCAATCCAACGCCTTGCGCCGCGGCGAGCGCCCCGAGAGCGTTGTAAACGTTGAAATCACCGATGAGCGGCAGGCGCACCAGGAAACTGCGGCCTTTGGCCTCGAGTTCGAAGGTGGTGCCGGTGAGATCGTAGCGCACGTTGATGGCGCGGAATTCGAGTCCGACGCCGAAGCCAAAGCGGATCACACGGCCGGTGTGCTCAAACTGCTGGATGAGTTTCCGTCCCCAGGAGTCGTCGCCGTTGATGATCAAGGCGCCGCGCGAAGTGTCGGCGGCGATTTGAAACAAGCGCGTCTTGGCCTCGAAGTACTTCTGCATCGTGCCGTGGTAATCGAGATGGTCCTGCGTGAGGTTGGTGAACACTGCGGCGGCAAAGGGCAGGCCGTGGATGCGATCCTGATCCAGCGCATGGGAGGAAACCTCCATGGCGCAGGCGCGGCAGCCGTTGTCGCGCATCGCGGCCAGCAGGCCCTGAATTTCCAGCGACTCGGGCGTGGTGTCCGTGGCGGGCACATGCTCGTTGCCGCCCAGATCATAGAACACGGTGCCCAGCAGACCGCAGCGCTTCTGCGCCGCGTTGAAGAGATGGTGCATGAGAAAGGCCGTGGTGGTCTTCCCGTTGGTGCCGGTGACTCCGGCGATGGTGAGTGATTTGGCCGGATGACCGTTCAGCGCCGCCGCCGCCTGCGCGAGGGCGAAACGCGAGTGCTTCACATGGACCCAGGGAATCGTGGCATCCTCAGGCGGCGCCTGCTCGGCGATGATCGCAGCGGCGCCGAGTTCAATGGCTTTCCCGATGAAAGCATGGCCGTCAGCATGCGTGCCGCGGATGGCCACGAAGGCGATGCCAGGCCCGGCCTTGCGTGAATCATAGGCCAATCCCGCCACCTCGGTGTCGAGGCTGCCGGAGACGGCGGGTTTGTCGAGGTGTGGAATGAGGTCGCGCAGCTTCATTGGGCGTCTCCTTTCGCGGCGACTTTGATGGGGCGTTCGTGGCGGATGGCCAGATGATCGAGCGTCTCGCGCACGACTTCCGCGAAAATCGGCGCGGCCACGCGCCCGCCGCGGATCATCCGGGAACTCTCGGCCTGCGGATCGTCAAGCATGACCAGGCAGACGAGCTGCGGATTTTCGACCGGAGCGATGCCGATGAACGAGGTGAGGTAGGCGCCGTCAATGTAGCGCTTCTTGTCAGGATCGTAACGGCGGGTGGTCCCGGTCTTGCCGCCGACACGAACGTCGGGCAGCGCGGCACGGCTGCCGGTGCCTTCAATCACCACGCCTTCGAGAAAATCGCGAAGCGAAGCGGCCGTCTTCGCCGTGCAGACCTGCCAGACAGGCTGGGGAGGAGTGACTTCCGTTTCACCATTGGGTTTGACCACACGGTCGATGAGGCGCGGCTTCATGAGCACGCCGCCGTTGGCGATGGCCCCGTAGGCCATGCACATCTGCAGTGGGGTGACGGAGACTTCGTAACCGATCGGCATGCGCGAGTAGGTGGTGTTGCTCCATGTCCCGGTGTTGACGTAGCCGCCCCTTTCACCAACGAGCCCGATGCCGGTGGGGGCGCCAAAGCCAAAACGGGCGACGTAGTCGAGCATCATGTCCTGGCCGACCCGCTTGCTGATCTTGTACATGCCGATGTTGCTGGAGTGGACCAAAACACCTTTGACGGTCTGCATGCCGAGCGGTTCGTCATCGCTGAGCTTCACCTTCCGCACCGGATCTTCGTAATACATGTTGCCGCAGTCGATCTTCTCACCCGGAGTGACCTTGCGGTTGTCGAGCGCGGCGGCAAGCGTGACGACCTTGAAGATCGAACCGGGCTCATAGGGCTCGGCGATGGCGTGGTTGGTCCACGTGCTGACATCCGGATTGCCGGGATCGCGATGGGGACGGGCCGCCATAGCGAGCACGGTGCCGGTGGCAGGCTCGGTGACCACGATGACGACCCGGCGGGCTTTGTTGGCCTTCCAGGCACGTTCGCAGATGGCCTCGACGTTGTCCTGAAGCTGCATGTCGATGGTGAGATGCACGTCGCTGCCATGCTGCGGCTCGATGACCTGACCGCGGTAGGCGGGAAGTTCATGGCCCGACTTATCACGCTCGATGAACTGCTCGCCGGGAATGCCGGTGAGTTTTGCATCCATGAGTTTCTCGACTCCCCAGCGGCCCTTGTTGCGGGTGTCAGTGTCACCCAGCACGAGGGACAGCCGGTCCTGCGCGGGAAAGCGGCGTGCGACCGCGGGGCGCAGATGGATGCCAAAGATGTGCTCCGCCTTGAACAGGATGCTCCACTGCTTCGCGGTGTCCTCGTCCACCTCCTTCGCGAGCACGATCTCGGGCTTGTTCGAAGCGAGCTGGCCTCGGATTTCCGTTTCCGGCGCGGGAAGAATGCTGGCGAGCACGTTCGCGACGTGGTCGTGGTAGGCGGCGATCGTTTCAGCCTCGCCGAGCTGCTCACGCAGTTCGACGGCCTTCACGCCACGAACCGCCGCGAGGTGATGACGCACGGTGATCAGCTCCCGCAGATGTGTGCGATCCGTGTAGAGTTCACTCACGTCCTCGTCATGGGCGAGGTATTCGCCGCTGAGATCCTTGATGGCTCCCCGATGCGCCGGCAGGACGATGTGACGCTGATATTTCTGCGCGGCAAGCGCCGCCAGGCGCGGGGATTCCTTGATCTGAATGACGGCGAGGCGCCAGGTCACGAGCGAAAAGCCCGCGAGCAGCACGAACAGCAGCAGGAGCATGCGACGGCACACCGGTCGGTCACGGCGGATCTGAATTTGATTGGGAAGCGGCTGACTCACGGGTTCCGGGGCGTCGTTTGAGCGATGGAAGGATCTGGATTCGTCACAGCAGCTTTCTCAGGCTGCGCGGGTAGCGGTTTGAGCAGGATCAGACTCTGCTTCGTGATCGGACGCAGCAGGGTGCCTGCGCTGGTCAGGCGCGGCTGCACGCGGTCACGCGTGAGCATGGTTTCGATGCGGTTGTTCAAGGCGAGGATTTCGGCGTTCAGCAGGCGCATCTCGGACTCCACCTTGCGCTGCTCCTCACCGATGGCACGAACCCGGTTCTTGCTTACCACAATGCCCAGGCCGGCAAGCGCGAGCGAGGCGACCACGATGAGGATGCCGGTGATCGCGGACAAACCGAGGCGGTTGCGGTAACGATTGCGCTGACGTGGTTTCATGAGGGAAGACGTTCGGCGACACGCAGCACAGCGCTGCGCGCACGCGGGTTGAGTTCGATCTCCTGCGGCGTGGCCTGGACAGGTTTGCGGGTGATAAGCTTGAGCAGGCAGTCGGGGTTCTTGCGCGCCTCGGGCCATTCCGGGCGGTCGATGAACGGCGCGGAGAGGTGCTGCAGGGTCTGTTTGACAATGCGGTCCTCCAACGAGTGGAAGGAGATCACGGCGAGCCTGCCGCCAGGTTTCAGCCAGCGTGGTGCCGCGGCAAGAAAGTCATGCAACGCAGCCAGCTCGTCGTTCACGGCGATGCGCAAGGCCTGAAACACGAGCGTGGCCGGATGACGCTTGCCACGCTTGGGTGATGCGGCGGACACGATGTCCGCAAGCTGAAGCGTTGTCTGAATGAGACGCGTGGCGCGCGCTTTGATGATGGCACGAGCGATACGGCGGGCATTCGACTCCTCACCGTATTCAAAGAAGATGCGCACGAGCTCCGTCTCGCTCTCCGTGTTCACGATGTCTGCCGCACTGCGTGGCGACTCGGTGTCCATGCGCAGATCCAGCGGACCGTCCTTCATGAAGGAGAAACCACGTGCCGCATCGTCGAGCTGATGGCTCGACACACCGATATCAACCAGCATGCCGTCAAAGCCCGAAACGCCGGTCTCTTCGACGATCTGCGGAAAGTTGCGGAAGTTGCCGCGCAACGCGCAGAACTGCGCCGCGAAGGGCTTCAGACGTTCCGTCGCATGCTTCAGCGCATTCACATCCTGGTCCATCGCAACGACACGCGCCCCATGCTGCAGGAGCGCTTCGGAGTGCCCGCCGCCACCAAGCGTTCCGTCAAAAAAGAGCTTCCCTGGAGCCGGCTGAAGCAGGCTCACCACTTCGGCCAGCAGTACTGGCGCGTGATAAAAAGGCAAATTTCGTGCGGAAGATCCGGACGGACCCGGTTCTGGCAAATCCCCCCCTCCCCCAGCGCCCGGACGTGTCACCAGAGTGCCACGCCCCCAAGGCATCAGGTCATCCATCGCATCCGTGGCACCAAACCAAGGCCACCCTCCCACTTGAGAAAATCCAATCAGTCTGGAAATCCCGGCAAACAATCTCCTCACAAACAGGCCCTCCCTTCGGCGAGGCCGATGAGAGTAGCGCGGCAAGGGGAGACCAATTGCAGGAAACGCGTTCATGAAAGAAACGGGAGAGCGGAGCTGCCGAGCATGTGAAATGTGACAGAAAGGCCGTAAGACTAAAATTCTAACTAATCCTTATAATCGAGAGACTGCATTCTTGGCAATCGTCTATTTTCAGAATTTTCGCTTTTTCGTAGAATTACTCGAATAGTGTTCATTCGATCAACTCGACGTTCTAGAGATACCCGCAACGCGACTGCCCACGGGAGCTTGTTTCGCCATACTTCAGCGATCAAAAACTCCATCCCATCATGCGTGCCAACCATGTTCTGACAGCTTGGGATACCGTCACCACCACTGACTGCGGCAATATAAAATGCGTCTCTCTATCAAGAGGAATCTCGACAGAGGACCGGAAGTATTGCTAGCCTCGCGGAAATTGAAACAATTCCGACCCACCAACCACCATGGCCAAAAAACCTGCTCCAAAGAAGGCACCTGCTAAAAAGTCTGCTGCATCCAAAAAGCCAGCCTCTGCCAAGAAGAAGCCTGCTGTGGTAAAAAAGAAGCCCTTGCCGGTGAAAAAGACCGCTCCAGCCAAGAGGCAAGCCGTCCCGGTGAAGAAGCCTGCGAAAGTTCAATCCAAGCCCGCCGCCAAATCTGCGCCTACAGCACCGGTCCGGAAACCCGAGCCGGCTCCTGTGCTCAAGCCCGTTTTTGAAGCGCCTCCACCGAAACCCGCCGCTCCCCCTCCAGCTCCTGCCAAGATCGTCATGAAGACTGGCGCGGGTGGTGCCACCGCATTGACCATTGCCTCCCAGGCCTCGGCTGGAGCTGCTGCCAATGGCAATTCGCATCCCGCCAACATTCTCGTACTCGTCAGCAGCAGCGGCTGGCCTGTCACCGATCTCACGAAGGATCACTTTACCCTGATGGAATACTTCGAGGTGCCCGGTCAGCAGGCCCCCTTCAGCAACAACATCACCTCCTTCCGCAACGTCGGCACCGGAGCCTACCTGCTGCAGGTCAAGCCGATCAACGGCGCCCCCTGGCGCAGCGGCCATCACTTGGCGCAGATTCTCGTCTCCTCCGCTGACGATCGTCAGGGACAAGGTGCGGTGAAGCTGATCATCCGCTGACGCACTGCCTCGATTCTTGATCGACAGTCGAATCGGCTCCGCTAGCATGCGCGGCATGAACCGCCGCTCCTTCCTCGCGCAATCCCTCGCTGCCACCGCAGCTTCGACGTTTTCACGTGCCGCCATTCAGGGCGGCAAGCTCGCCATCGGCCTCGATCACTTCGCCGTGCGCGCCACTGGCTGGAAGGCCGCACAGTTCATCGACTACGCCGCGTCGTTGAAGCTCGACACGATGTTCATCTCCGAGTTGCACATCTTTGAGAACTTCGAGGAGGCGTATCTAAAGAGCCTCAAAGAACAGGCCGACCGCGCTGGATTGAAACTCTACGTCGGCACGGGCAGCGTCTGCCAGTCCTCCAACACCTGGAAGGACATCTACGGCACGCCCGAGGAGCACCTCAGTCTCACCATCCGCATCGCCAAGGCGCTCGGCTCTCCTGTTGCCCGCTGCTACCTCGGCAATCAAAAGGACCGCTTCACCGACGGTGGCATCCAGAAACACATCGAGGCGGTGGTCAAAACGATCAAGGCCTGCCAGTCGAAGGCGGAAGGTGAAGGTATCAAGATCGCCATCGAGAATCACGCCGGCGACATGCAATCGCATGAACTTAAAGCGCTGATCGAAACGGCAGGCAAAGGCTACGTCGGCGCCAACATCGACCCCGGCAACGCCGTCTGGGCGCTGGAGGAACCTTTGAAGCATCTCGAAGTCCTCGGACCGCTCACCATCTGCAGCAGCGTGCGCGACAGCATGCTCTGGGAGGACGAAAACGGTGCCGTCGTCGTGCAATGGACCGCTGTCGGCGAAGGCCTCGTCGATTACAAGCTCTACGCCAGACGCTTCGCCGAACTCGCCCCCGGCGTCCCGCTTCAGGTCGAGACCATCTCCGGCTTCGCCCGTCCCTTTGAATATCAGAAGGACGAGTTCTGGAAGATCTTCCCCGGTCACCGCGACAGCGACATGTTCAAAGCCTGGCTCGCCATGGCGAAGCGCGGGAAAAAAATTCCCACCTTCAAAGCGCCGGACGGCCCCGGCAAAAAGGACGCCGAGATCGCCTACCAGAAGGGCGAGGCTGAACGCAGCTTTGACTGGCTGCGTGCGAATGCGTGATTGCACATCCGCGTTTCCGCGATACATCGCGTCTCGTCACGAACGCGTGGATAGCTCAGTGGTAGAGCGGCTCGTTTACACCGTGAAAAGGTTGATTTACCCCATTTTGCCTCACCTGTTCTCTCTTCGTCTCTCCTTCGTAAAGGCACGAAAACGGGTGATCCCAAAGGACCTCAATTAGCCCCATTTTGCACCCCCGAGTATACAAAACAGTATCAGCAGGTTAATCGTTTTGCCACCGGGGCAAACTGAACGTTATGGCACATTAAGTTCGCCATCCTCGCTCCCAGTAATGATCGGGAGCATCATCGACTAACCGGTTCAGATGGGCTGGGCTTTTTTGAAAAACGACTTGCGCAGCAGGCTATTTTAGTGAACAGGCACCCTGCACTGGTTTCAATGCCAGTTACTCAGAGACTTCCATTATTTAGCGAGTCTGGGTGATGTGCTGAAGTAGTTTTATTAATCATACTTCGATCAACGTCAAAATTGAATCGAAGTCAGTGAAACAACATAAAACCTCCAGCAATAACACACATCCCTCTACCTTCTTTGAAGGGCGATTGACACTTCGCATTCCCGAAGTGGCACAGGCACTCGGCGTATCAGAAAATTCGGTAAGACGTCTGATCCGAAAGGGGCAAATCCCAACCCGGCGCATACTGCGAGTCCACCTTGTGCCGGTGGACCAGTTGCAAACCTTATTAGGGAGCAAATGATCGTGGCCGCTTATACAGAGCCATCATCACGGACGGAAGAGCTAAAGCCACGTCCAACCAAACAGCCCCAAGGCCCCCATGCCTTGGGCGCAGATCAACTGTGTAGCCCCGGCTTTTCGCCTGGGTGGTGGTGGCACAGTGATCTCAAAGCATTGGCGACGGCACTAAGCGTGCAAAGCCGTCCCCGCACCACCGAAAGACAGACCGAGCCACGGCTCTAACCAACGGAAAATCAAACACGACTAAAACAATGAAAGCCAATATAAAACTCGACCCTATGCATGACGCCATCACACATGGCACCCATGCGGGCGCGTACATACCAACACTCATCGTACGGCGCACCGACTGGTTTCTATGGTCATTAAACGAGAGAAGCCTCGTGCGGTCATTCGACGAAGAGAAACTTCAAGCCCTCTTCACGAAAGCCACGCGGATAACGGTGCCCCTGAATATGGTTGCGGATTACTACAGCACCGCAACCGAAGGCCTCGTCGCAGTGAAATTGCGACGAGCAGACGAGTCCGCCGAAATCCCGACTTCCGGAACTC
>DAORHS010000138.1:0-9142 GCA_035438165.1 Prosthecobacter sp. | reverse complement strand
ACCGGTTTGAGGCGGAAATTCTGGGAACTAACGAGACGACAACGCGCTACTGGTGGTCGGACGCTTGTGCTTACCGGCTGCGCCATGTGCGGCTCGGCGGCGGAGCCGGGCAGGTCTATTTTCAAGATGGCACGCTGTTCAACGTCGATCCGCTCACCCGCAGGGAGAAGAAGGATCGTGTTTTGCGGCGAGCCATCGCCGGAATGGCCCAGGAGGTGAAAGGACCGCTGATCCATCTCTGTGGTCCGAACTCCGAGAATCACGGCCATTTCATTCTCGACTACCTTCCCAAGCTCATGCCGTTTTTGGAGCGGTTTCGCGCCGAACCGCGTGCTCGCATTCTCGTGAGCCCGGGCCGCAAGAAATGGCAGTGCCGTTACTTGGCGCGTTTTGGCATCACGGAAGACCGGGTGATCGAAGGCGTGCACGGCACGCTGGAGGTCGATGAGCTCTGGTATGCGCCCATTCTGCATGCCGAGGATGGGGTGGCGAAGCTGTCAGCGCCGGAGAATCATCTGGCCGTTCGCGATGCGCTGGCGGCGAAGGCCGATCCGAACGACACGCCGCTCTGCATCTTCGCCTCTCGTCTGGATGCGCCGAACAAGAAGCTGGTGAACGAAGAACTGTTGGCGGAACGGGCGCGTGAAATCCTCGGTGATGTTCGCATCGTCAAGATGTCGGAACATTCGCTGGCGGATCAGTTGCGCTTGTTCGCGTCGGCCACGGTGGTTGTGGGGGCGGTGGGTCAGAATTTGACCGAAGTCCTCTGCACCTCGGGCAAACTGGTACTGATCATGACGGTCGAGGAGCAAATCGTGCCCGGACGGCGCTCATGGGGCCGCGCGTATCACAATCTGGCGCTGCTTGGTGGCAACAAGTCTGTGCTGCTGACCCGCGACACGCCTTGGGACGCGGATCGAAACTGGTCCTTCAACGAGGACCGTTTTGCCGATGTGCTGGACCGGTCGTGGAAACTGTTTCAAAAGGACAGGCAGGCGTCTTGAGATGAAAACGCTGGCCGTTTACCACAAACAAATGGGTGACACCCTGCTGTTGCAGCCGGCGCTTGCCAGGTTGGCGCGCCAGGACGGAGAACCAGTCGGATTGATCGCACGGCCGGCTTTCAAGGATCTCATTGATTTGATGCCGGACGTGCAGTTCACCACCTGGAGGGATGCACCACGCGTTCAGCGGTTGCTGGCATACGATGCCGGGGATCACAGTTCGTTCATCAGCCTCTGGTGTCGGGCGCGGGAGAAGCATCTGCTGACCTTTAGCAGCTTTTATGTGCGCTTCTTTCATCGGTGGATTTTTGATCGCATCCATCTGCGTGATCAGGAGCAGATGTACCGCGGGTGCTATTTCTGGTGCAGTACTCCTGGTGATGATGCGGATTCGTTTGAACCTCCGACGCTGAACCCTCCGCCGGACGACTGGCTGCCACAGGGGCTGCCGTCCGGTCCGTTTGTACTGATTCATGCGACGTCCGCCTGGCAGCGCAAATGCCTGCCTGCCGGTTCCTGGCGGCCGATCATGGAACGGGTAAAACAAATCACCGGGATGCCCCTGGTGCTGACGGGTGGCACGACAGAATGGGAGCGCGGCCTGTGTGCCGAGATTGAGAAGGACGTCGATGCCGTCACGAACCTCGGTGGACGTACAAACCTGCGCGGTGTCATGGCCGTGGCTTCGCGTGCCTCGTTGGTGCTGGCGGTGGACGGTTTTGTGTCGCACCTGGCTTCCGCGTTTCGCAGGCCCTGTATGACATTCTTTGGGCCGACCAATGTGAATCACTGGCATCTGACGACGCCTATGTCCCGTGCGGTTTTCCCCGGAGACGATCCCGGTGCCGCGAAGGGCCGTCAGATCATGGATCTGGTGTCGGAAGGTCTGCCGGTTCAGGTCGAAGACTGGCTCAAGCAGGTCATTTCTCCGGCTTGATGTAGCGAACTGCCGAACTGACCACGCCGTTGTTGTGCTTGAGCAGCCGCTTGGTTTCGAGCGCGGACTTCATGCGCACGTAGCGTTTCAAGAGGCTGCGAATGAAACGGGCGAAGACATTGTCTCCCTGCGGCGGATAAGGGCGGCGCCACAGGTCGGGCTGGATGTTGTTGGCTCGCACGTAGTCGATGCCGTCCTTCTGCCAGAAGCGCTTCACGACCTCGATGTAGGAGACAAGGCCGGCGGCGTTTTCGGTCATGTAAAAAAGGTTTCCTGCGGTGCCGGCGCGAATGAGCTTCCGGATGTGGCCTTCCATGTGCCAGATGTTGAGTTGCACGTCAGAGCAGATTTTTTGGAGATGCTTGGTGCGCCAGATGCCTGCGTGGAAACCTGCCGACTGCGCCGCGTCGGTGAGAGGAGAGATCAGCGCCTGTGGATCATTCTCCGGGGCTGGCGCTTTCGGCCGCAGGCAAACCCAGTCGCCCTTCTGTTCACGCAGCGGGCGGTAAACATCAGCGAGACGCTGGACTGGCATCGGCTTGGTCAGCATGAAGTCGTCCAGGAAGAGAAAGCTGTACTCGGACGGGATTTGAGCCATCCCCCGTGCCACTCCGTCCGTCCAGGAGGTATCGTCACCTACTTTGACGGTCACGACACGCGGATCGTCATACGAGAGGTGGTTGGTGATGAGATAGACGGGCGTCGGCGCGTCCGGCCATAGTTTGAACAGGAAGTGGAAAAACAACGGCCACATGTCGCAGTACAAGTCGCAGGACGAGACGGCGATTTTGAGGTCGGGAAGTTCTGCAGGAGAATGGGGAGGGGCGGGCTGCATGAATCGGAGGGAAAATTGGAGAGGGGAATGGCGTTCTCAACGGCTCATGAGCTTTTCGGCGGATTGAAAATCGACCTCGGTGTCGATGTTGGCAAAGGGATGGTCGATGACGCAGGCACCGGCGTTCGTCCCGTAGATGCTTCGCGTGGTCATGAGGCAGTCGCGGGTGAAGGCGTAGCAGATGCCGTTGCGGTAATACAGCGGCTCCAACTGCTGCCGTGCGATGATCTGGTGCCCGCGTTCGTCCCACAGGCCCATTTTACCGTCGTGGATGCGCAGGACCTTCAAGGGATGGAACTTGAGATCAATCGGCGAGACGGTCCAAACAGCGTCGTGGCCGCCGGCCGCCAGCTTGTCGATGCACGCGTCAATGTCAGCAGGCAGGCGGCCGGGTGAAGTCGGCTGCAGCATGAGGATGATGTCGTAGCGGCAGCCGTCGGCGGCTTCCGCCTGTTCCAAAGCATGCTGAAGCACCGGCAGGTCGCCAATGCGGTCACCGGAGAGTTCCTCGGGACGTGGACCGAAGAAGGTGAGGCCATTTTCGGTCGCGATGCGTGCGATCTCAGCGTGATCAGTCGAAACGACGGCACGGTCGATACGCGGCACCTGCTGGATGACCCGAGCGGTGTGAGCGATCAGCGGCTGACCCGCGAGCATTTTGATGTTTTTGAGCGGCACTCCCTTGCTGCCGCCACGAGCGGGCACCACGGCGAGGATTTTTTTATTTTTGATCATGGGAAGTCGTTAGAACTTTTTACTTGAGGCCGACAGCCTTTCGAAACCTTTTCCACACGCCGTTTTTTTGCTCTTTTATGACAACCGAGCCGTTTTCCATGGCAAACGTGCTGGCGATTGACTTGCAGTAGTGTATCGCAAATTTCCACTGGTCTAAAAACGCCTTGTTGAAGCCGGGATCCCCCTTGGATGCGAGCCTGAATTCATCAAGTATCTGGAATATTGCAATGGCCGTGTCGCGAACTGCGAATTCCCTGTCGCAACCACGAGAGTAATTTTTGCTGTAGTCAGTATGGACATAGCTGACCTCAGGACAGAATTTTGCCTTATATTTTCGCGCCAAACGCAGCATCCCCACATTTTCGCAGTGGCCGCAGCGTCCATGGTCGTAAACTGACAGCAGTTCGCTTTTGGGAATGACATTCAAGTCGAACAAGCCCAGCATTACGACGCACTTTCGATCATTGATCAGGGTCTCGCACAGCTCATATTTGCTTGGCTCCTTGGGATACAAATGGGTGACGACCTTGTCCAGAAACTGGCCGGACTCAGGCAGGTTTTTGGACAGATTGGGGAACACAACGCCGGTCCCTCCGTCATGCATGGCGAGCAGCGCCTCCAAAAATTTGTCCTCCTGCCAGTAATCATCATCTGCCACGGCCACATAATACCGTCCGTTGCACTGTTCGATTGCGAACATCCAGTTGGCAAGGATTCCAAGATTCTCGGGATGCTTGAACACCTTGATGCGCGGGTCGCCGGCGGCCAGTTGATCCAGGTACTCAAGCTTGTGGACGTCGTCCGAGGCGTTGTCGCTGATGATCAGCTCCCAGTCCTGAAATGTCTGATTCTTAATTTTCTCCACCGTTAGCTTGATGGTGTCCAGCCTGTTTCTTGTCGGCAAGTTGATGGATATCGTGCAATCTTTATTCATTTGAATGAAAATGAGAAGTGGACTTCAGACAGGCGTGGGCCGGAATCTTATTCTCTAGAACTACAGATGACAAATTCATGTGAGAAACTGCAAATGTTTTTTTTGATGAAGCCGCGACCAAGCCTGATTCTTGGTTGGCCGCTGCCGAGCAGGCATGGCCCGCAAGCCGCAGATTCAGCGGCAAAGCACGAACAATGAAAAATGCTTGTTTGTGTTGCAGAATGGACTAATTCCCACTTTCTCGGTTTTCATTCCCACACCTTGCGCACCATGGCCACTACTCCACATCCGGATGTTCAGCAGTTCTTCGACGAACGACATGCCGACATCGTCAAAATGGGACAGGACGAGGAGCTGAAGCGGAAATCGATCGAGTGGATGGTTCACGCGGACAAATACAAGTACACTTACAATTTCACATGGATGGGGCGGCCGATCATCAAGTTCCCCAGTGACATGGTGATTCAGCAGGAGCTGATGTGGCAGATCAAGCCTGATCTGGTCATCGAAACCGGGATTGCCCATGGGGGTTCCATCATTTTCTCCGCCGCGATGCAGCAGATGATGGGCATCACTGATGGCCGTGTGATCGCGGTGGACATCGACATCCGGGATCATAACCGGGCGGAGATTGAGACGCATCCGATGGCGAAGCACATCACCATGATCCAGGGCAGCTCGGTGGATCCGACCATTTTCAGCCAAATCAAAGAGCTTGCCGCCGGTGCCCGCACGGTGATGGTTTTTCTCGATTCGAACCACACGCACCAGCACGTCTATGAGGAGTTGAAGCTGTACGCGGACCTCGTCACAGTCGGCTCCTATTGCATCCTGCCCGACACCTTCATTGAGTTCTTCCCGAAGGGCTACTACAGCAATCGGCCGTGGGACGTGGGAAACAACCCATGCACAGCGGCGCGTCAGTTCCTCTCCGAACGCACGGACTTTGAACTGGACAGCTTCCTCACCGCGAAGGGAATGATCAGCGAGGGGCTGGATGGTTACCTCAAACGCATACATTAATCTCAAAATTCGCGTCTAGTTGAACTCCTCTTCTGGCGAAAAAAGAAGCAGTCCATGCTGCCCGACCTCATCGGCAAAGCTGTGGAAATCATCCCCTTGCACCGCCGGACCTACAATCAAGACGGCCTGGTCACGCTTTATAGCACGAGTTTTGCGAGCGAGCGGGACTTCGGCGCTGCCTACGCTGAGGCAGTAAAACCAACTCTTGGAACCACTGCCACATTCACTGGCGCTGCCACGTTCTTTGCTGGGCAGACAGCCAGGCGCCTTTCTGCCTGGTGATTATGTTGAGTGCGGCACCAAACGTGGGGGCTGCCATGATCGTGCTGCATTACGCAGCCAAGGCATTGGAACGTCGGGCCTTTTGGCTCTACGACACCTTCCACGGCCTCGACAGTTCAGTCAGCTCCAAGGATGAACTGGACCGCCATGCCGGTGATTTCACGGAATGTTACGCGCAGGTGGTGGCGCAGTTCCGACCGTGGAGCAACGTGAAAGTGGTCCAAGGCACCGTGCCAGATGTCCTGCACACCGTCGGGCCAGATCAAGTCGCGTTCCTACACATCGACTTAAATGCCGCTGTCCTGAGCGTCGGCCATCGAATTCTTCTGGCCCCGGCTTGTGTCTGGCGCCAAGATTGTATTTGATGACTATGCATGGGGTGCCCACGCCGCTCAGAAGCAGGCCATCGACGAGTTTGCTACGCTACAGGGCGTGAAAGTGCTTGCTCTGCCCACCGGCCAGGGATTGCTCATCAAGCCGGCCTGTTCTTGATTTTCATTGCAGGAGTGCCGCCCCAAATCTCATAGGGCGGCACCTGCCCGCGCACCACGCTGCCGGCGGCGATGACGGCCCCCTTGCCGATATGGGTTCCGTCGAGAATGACGCTGTTGGCACCAATCCAGACATCGTCCTCAATAGAGATGCCGCCCTTGCTCTCCAGGAAGCCCTGATGGCGGACGGGGATGTCTCGGCGGTCAAAGGCATGATTCGCGGGCATGAGCATGACGCCGGGAGCCAGCAGAACGTAGTTCCCAAGCGTGATGCCGTTGCCGGTGAACATGACGCAGTGTGGGTTGATGTAGCAGTGCTCTCCCATGACCAGGTCTCCAGTGCCGCCAACCGCGCGGATGCAGACAAAATCGTAAATCTGCGTGTGCGCGCCGATGATGATGCGCGTGCCGCGTGTCGAGGGGTGGATGCGCGCGTCCGGGCTTATGTAAACGCCCTCGCCCAGAGTGAGCGCATTAGAAGAGTCGGGTGGCATGGGCATCTCAGTTCTCAGTTCGATGTTGGCTGCTTCAAATCCGCGTAACGGGAGCAGAGGGCAGGCAGTTTGTCCAAGATGGATCCGGCGTGGAGGCCAAACTCGGTCTGCAGCCGCGTGGCAGGAGTGTCGGGGAAGATGGAGACCGCTCCGCCCGCGTCCGCCTCCCACTCGCAGCGCAGCGTCGCGGCGATGCACTCTGCGATCTGCCGGTGGCTGATCTGCATGCCGGATGAGACATTGTAAACGCGCTCACGACCGCTGCGGGCAATGTGTACGAGCGCCGCCGTCACGTCCTCAATGAGGATGTAGTCCTTGGCGGAGTCCGGAGAGGTTCGCAGGACGATGCGCCCGTGATTCAGCGCATCTCGAATGAGGCTGGGCACAAAGGTCAGAGCCGGCTGCTCAAAGCCGATCACATTCGACAGACGCGCCACACGCACGGCGGGATTGGGATGAGTCAGGCACGCCGCTTCACCTGCGATTTTCGAGATTTTGTAGAAATCCGCCAGGCTGGCTGGTTGCGAAGATAGCACGGACGTCTCATCGCCACCGACGCCGCGCTCATACACGCGGGTGCTGGAAAGGTAGGTGAAGGATTCAAACTCGTGTGTGTCGAGGATATCGATGACCTTCGAGACGTGTGCTCGCATCGTGTCGTGCAGGCGGCTGGCGAAATCCGTGGTGACGCCGATACAGAAGAAAACGTGCCCCAGATTGCCCGTGAGAGACGCTCCAGCGTCCAGCCTCACAATGCTGTCCGGCAAGGACTGCAAATACGCCGCCAGGTGCGAGCCGACATAACCGCGCGAGCCTAGAATGGTGAATGTCGCTGGCATGGGATAGCGGTCAGGCTGGGGTGGGTACGACCGCCTCGCTCAGCAGCGGCAGGCTGGCATCACGCGGGGAAAGGTTCAAGATAGACAGCGGCCACGCGATGCCGACCTGCGGTTCGTCACAGCGCAATCCACGCGCCAGGTCCGGCTGATAAAACTCGGACATGAGATAAAACAGCTCGCAGGTATCCTCCAGACATTGAAAGCCATGCGCGAAGCCCGCCGGGATGTAGAGCGCCCGCATGTTTTCGGCGGAAAGCTCCTCCGCATGCCATTTCCCGAAGGTGGGTGAGTTCGGACGCACATCGACGATCACATCGAGCACGCGTCCGGCGAGGCAGCGGACCAGTTTGATCTCCGGCAGTGGCTCTGCCTGCCAGTGCATGCCCCGCACGCTGCCTTTCTGGCGGGTGGACGTGTGATTTTGCTGCACCCAGCGGGTGTTGAGTCCTTGGGCGGCAAATTCACGCTCGCAGTAGGTCCGGGCCAGGAAACCGCGCTCGTCGCGGCGCGGCTCCGGTTCGACGATCAGGACTCCTTCTAGCGTGGCAGGGTGAAATTTCATGCCACGGTCAATTTGGGCAGCGGAATGACGAACCGGCCGCCTTTGGCGCGGAATTCATGCTGCTGCGCCATGACTTCCTCGGCGAAATTCCACACCAGCAGCGCCGCGTAGTCGGGCCGACGGATTGCGAGTTCCTCCGCAGCCACGATGGGCACATGCTGGCCGGGACTCAGACGACCCTGCTTGTAGGTGCTGCGATCTGCGATGAATTCGAGACTCTTCGCGGCTTCGCCGACGTAGTTGAGCAGGGTGCTGCCCTTCGCGGAGGCTCCGTAGGCGGCCACGCGTTTGCCGGCTTGTTTTTGCTCACCGAGAAAGGTGATCAAATCCGTCTTCACACGCTCGGCCTGCTCGCTGAAGCGCTGGTAATAGCCTGCGCTGCTCACCCCTTGCGTGGTTTCCGCCTCCAGCGTCTGCTTCACGGAACTGTGGATGGCTTCGACACCTTTTTTGCAGGCGTAGAGGCGCAGCGAGCCGCCGTGGATGGGCAGGCGCTCGACGTGGAAGACATCCAGGCCATGCCGGGCAAAGAGCGGGATGAGCGGCGTGAGGGTGAAGTAATAGACGTGCTCGTGGTAGATCGTGTCGAACTCCACCTTCTCGATCATCTCGACGCCGTAGGGGAACTCGAACACCACCCAGCCGTCCGGCTTGATCAGCTCGGCAGCACCGGCGACGAAGTCGTTCGTGTCCGGCGCATGAGCGAAGACGTTGTTGCCAAGAATGAGGTCTGCCCGGCCCTTTTGATCACGCAAACCAGCGGCTGTGGACTGACCGAAGAATTCGCAGTGCGTCTCGACGCCATTTTTCTGCGCGACCTCGGCGATGTTCGCTGCGGGTTCGAATCCGAGACAGGGCACGCCCGCTTCGACGAAGTTTTTGAGCAGATAGCCGTCGTTGCTCGCGATCTCGATGACGAAGCTGTTTTCCACGAGTTTTTTCTCTGTGATGTGCTTCTCGACGGCGGCGCGGGCGTGACGCAGCATGGCGTCGGAGAAGGAGGAGA
>DAORHS010000137.1:0-9172 GCA_035438165.1 Prosthecobacter sp. | reverse complement strand
TTTGCCGCCCCATTCGGATTCCCAGGAGGCCGCAAGACTGCCTCCGGTGCTGTTTTCGATTTCCAACTCCGGCGAGTACTCCTTCTCCCTATTGAACGCCGAACGGGCATTCCATGCCACGCTAAACGGACGCAGCGGAGCCACCAGATCCGTGATACGCGACTCCGCCTCGGAAATCACGAGCACCGGCAGCCGCACCATGCCGTCCACGAGCGGCAGTTGGAGCGTGTTGGTGATCTGATAGCTCACGGTCATCATCTGGTGAGCACCGGCGGCCAGCTTGAGTTCAGGATTCGTGTCCTTGAGCTTCAATCCACGTGGCACGAGCGGCAGCACCGTCAGGACCCGGCTGGTGCGGGAGGTGTTGGTGATCTGAAACTCGAGCTTCAGCCTGCCCTGCCCTTCCAGGCTCGCATTCGCCGCACTGAGGTTCCACGCGACCGCCGGCTGGCCGTTCATCACATCTTCAAACAGGAGACGCCCCATGGACTCGTGCATCTCCGTCGTCGGCGTGGCCACGGATGCCGGGGGTGCGGCATTCAGACCGCTTCGATACTGTTGAACCAAGGCCGGAAAGAGGAGATGGGCCTCATGGGCGCCGACAGGCACAGCCATCAGGCGCGAAAGGTCGCCCAGATCCGAGAACAGCACCTTTTCTGCCGCGCAAAACTCGCGCATCACGCTGCTCGCCGGCCGGCCGAGCGCCAGACTTGTCTCCTCAGGCTCGGCCGCCTGCGGAATCGGTCCTGCCACAATCATTTCGAGACGATGCGTGCGAGCCGTATCGCGCAGGCTGCGCAGCGCGGCGGCCACATCCGCTGCGGAGATCCCCACCAGCCCGTCTTCCAGTCCGTGCGCCACAAGCACCAGATCTGGACTGCCCTGAAAGCCCACCGTCGCCAGAGCGGAGGCCGCGGAGACGATGCTCGATGTGCGCACCGGCTGCAGCAGAATCTCCGGCCCCATGACCATACTGTCCTTGCTGCGCAGCTTTGAACCCGGCCTCACCACGCGCACGCCACCCGTGTAGTAGAACTGCGTTGCCAGCGCCTTCGCAAAAACCCCGGCAAAGCTTTTGAGCAGCGGATCGACGTCCGCCTCCGCCGTCGCACCGTCCAGGATCGCATCACCCAGCACCACGATCTGCACCCGCTCACGGCGGGTGAGCTTGAGCAGCGTCTGCGGCAGAAACGCCTGCCACCGGTCCCGCTGCACGGGCCCAAGGTCAAAGTAGATCTGCGGCTCCAGCTTTGGCGAAGGCAGTTTCGCCTCCACCTCGCGTGCCGCAGCCTGAAGCGTCGGCAGATCAGGCTGCGCTTCAGCCGCTGGCGGGGTCGCAGGCGGCGCTGGAACCTCCGGCGTTTGCGCACGGAGACCGGCCGCTCCCAACAACGCCAGGGCGCCGAGGATGGAGAAAGTCTTGTGGTTGGATGACATGCGGGCGCTATCTCAGCGAGACCGGCGGCGGCTGCAACCGGGGAGTGGGGGTCCGTCCAATTCCCGGTGCCATTCGGGTTGCGCTCGCCTTCCGACCATGAGATCGGTCGGCCGCATGGTTTCCTTTGTCATCAGCGCGGGAACGCTGTGGTTCCTGCTCGTGTTGTTCCACGAAGGATCCAATTTCGATGCCCAGGAGCAGCAGGCTCTCGCGATCATCCTTGTTGTCTCGTTGGTTGGATGGGTCGCGAACCTGCTTCTTCCCGATGAGTTTTGGCCGGTCGCGCTTCTTCTGCAGGTCGTGGCGCTCTACTTTGCCGTGGACAAACTCTGCGGCTACTCCACGCGAACCACCTGGAAAATCGTGGGTTCATTCTTCGGAGCCCATCTGATTTTGAGCATGATCATTGCTCATTTTGTGTTTTAACCACAACGCCATGTCCACCCTCGCACCCGCCGCCGTTTTGTATGAAGCCAGGAAACCTCTGAAAATTGAGGAGGTGAAGGTGCTGCCGCCGCAGAAGGGCGAGGTCACGGTGCGGATGAAGGCCGCGGGTGTCTGTCACAGCGACCTGCATGTGATGAAGGGCGACCTTTCGATGCCGATGCCTATCATTCTCGGCCATGAGGGCAGCGGCGTGATCGAAGCCGTGGGCGAAGGCGTAACCGACGTGGAAGTGGGCGATCATGTGATCCTCGTCTGGCGCGGCTCCTGCGGGAAATGCGAGTACTGCAGCAGCGGTCGTCCCGCGCTGTGTGACATGGGCACGGCGATGCGTTTCACCGGCCTCATGCCCGACGGCACCACGCGCTTCCAAAACTCAGCGGGCGAAAGCATCCGCCATTACGCGGGCGTCTCGGCCTTCTCCTCGCTCGCCACGATGCCGCAGGCCTCGGTGGTGAAGATTCCGAAGGAGTTCTCCTTTGAAAAGGCCGCGCTCATCGGCTGCGGTGTGATCACCGGTGTCGGCGCGGTGGAACGTGCGGCGAAGGTGCAGCCGAACAGCACCGTGGCCGTGATCGGCTGCGGCGGCATCGGTTTGAACGTCATTCAAGGCGCGCGCATGGCCGGCGCACGGCAGATCATCGCCGTGGACAAATTCACCCGCAAAGAAGCCGACGCGCGGCAGTTCGGCGCCACGGATTACGTCGATGTGAACGCCGGTGATCCCGTGCAGGCGATCAAAGACCTCACCGACGGCAAAGGCGTGGATTATGCCTTTGAAGCCTTCGGTTCCGGCAAAACCGCCGAGCAGGCCTTCGATGCGACGAAGAAGGGCGGCATGTGCGTCATGGTGGGCATCACCAGCGCGGCAGACCGTGCCTCCATCAACGTGAACCAGCTCGTCTATGCCGAGAAAACCCTGCGTGGCAGTCTTTATGGCAGCACCCAGCCGCGCACCGATCTGCTGCTGCTCATCGGCATGCATCAATCCGGCCGCCTGATGCTGGATGAACTCGTCACCAAGCGCTATCCGCTCGAAGGCATCAACGAAGCCTACGACGCGCTCCAGCGCGGCGAGGTGGCGCGGAGCTTGATCGTGTTTGAGTGATCACGCGATAATCTCCTTGATCGGATGCTGCGGCAGCACGCCCGTGAGCCGTGCATCCAGACCTTGGAACTTGTAGCTGAGGCGCTCGTGGTCGATGCCGCACTGGTTGAGGATCGTGGCGTTGATGTCGTTCAAGTGCGCGGGGTCGGTGGCGATGTTGTAGCTGAAGTCATCGCTCTCGCCGTAGCTGGTGCCGCCTTTGATGCCGCCGCCGGCCATCCACATGCAGAAATTTCGCGGATGATGATCGCGACCGTAATTCGTCTGCGAGAGACCGCCCTGCGAATACACCGTGCGGCCAAATTCACCGCCCCAGATGACGAGCGTGCTGTCGAGCAGGCCGCGCTGTTTGAGATCGGTCAAAAGAGCGCCGATGGGCTGGTCAGTGTCGCGGCATTGCAGGCGGATGTCGGCAGGCAGATTGCCGTGCTGGTCCCAGCCGCGATGCAGCACCTGCACCACGCGTGTGCCGCGTTCGATGAGACGGCGAGCCAGGATGGCGCTGGCGGCAAAGCTGCCCGGTTTGAGCACCTCGGGGCCATACATGTCCAGTGTGGCCTGGCTTTCCTGTTTCAGATCGACCAGTTCCGGCACGCTCGTCTGCATGCGAAAGGCCATCTCATACTGCGAGATGCGCGTCTGGATCTCCGGGTCACCGAATTTCTCAAAGCTGTGCGCATTCATCTGCGAAAGCGTGTCGAGCATCGCACGGCGGTTCGTGGGCGAGACACCGTCCGGGTTCTTCATGTAGAGCACGGGATCACCCACGGCACGCAGCGCCACGCCGCTGAATTTGCTCGGCAAAAAGCCGCTGTTCCACATGCGGGTGAAAAGCGCCTGCGCCATCGCCTTCGCACTCCACGTCGGCGTGAGCACCACAAAAGCCGGCAGATCATTGCTCTCGCTGCCGAGACCGTAGGCCAGCCACGAGCCGAGGCTCGCAAAGCCCGGCACCTCGCGTCCCGTCATCACAAAGGTACACGCCGGGTCGTGGTTGATCGCGTTCGTGTGCACCGTCTTGATCAAAGCGATGTCATCGACGTGCTTCGCTGTGTGCGGCAGCAACTCGCTCACCCAGCGCCCGCACTGTCCATGCTGCGCGAACTTGAAAAGGCTCGGCGCCACCGGAAACCGCGCCTGCTTGCTCGTCATGCCCGTCAGCCGCTGCCCACCCTGCACGCTCGGCGGCAAGTCCTTGTCATACCACTGCTGCAGGCCCGGTTTGTAATCCCAAGTATCGAGCTGCGACGGCCCGCCGTTCATGTGCAGGTAAATGACCGCCTTCGCCTTCGCCGCAAAGTGCGGCAGGCCCGGCAACGGCTCATGCACCTGCGTTTTGGACGCCGCAAAAGCCTCCCGGCCCATCGCATACGTCAAACCGAGCCCGCCGAGTCGCAGGCCGCTATGGCCGAAGAACTGACGGCGGGTTTGGAGAAGATTGGATTCGAAGAGAGGGGACATGGTTTCAGGTTTCTGGTTTCAGGTTTCAAGTGGAGCAGCCGAAGAGGCGAGAGCTTCCGTTTCGTAGTCGGCTAGTTCTTCGGGGTGGATCGACCAAGTATCCTCGTTGACGGGTTCGATGCCTTCTCGAACAACGGAAGAGTATTTGGTGCCTCGATACTCGGTGCGGCGAAGGTAGGTCATCAATCCGGCAATGAGGCGACTGATGGAAAAAGCCAGGCCTCGTAGTTGGTTTGCCTCCTGACGATCCAGATAACCCTGGTCCTCAGCGAGGTAGAGCTGTGAACGAACTTCACCGCAGGAGCCTTTGGCAATCGAAAGGAACTGAATGAATTCCTGCCGCCCATCTCGCTCAAAGCCTTCGGCAATGTTGGAAGTGATCGAAATCACCGCCCGGCGAATCTGATCCCTCAAAGCAAAATCCTTCGAAAAAGCCGAGCGGTGAGTCAGATCATAAACCAACCGGGCGAGCTCGCGACCTTGCTGCCAAGATTTCAACTCTTCAAATTGGGTGACGGTTTGGTTCATGGGAGGGGAGTGGGTTTAGAGTTTCAGGTTCCAAGTTCCGAGTTTCTGGGGCTTGAAACTTGAAACCAGAAACTTGAAACGGCTTCTGTCAGTTCCGAGTCACCGTTTCATCCAAGTTCAGCACCAAATTCGCGATCAAAGTCCACGCGGCGGTTTCAGCAGGTGCGGCGATCTTCTTCGGTGTCGATTCACCGACCAAAATCGCCTTCTCGGCGGCTGTGGGGTTCTTTTGATAAAGCTCGCGTTGTTTCGCCAGAGCGGCGGTGAGCATCGAAAACTCCTTCGCGTCCGGTTTGCGGCTCAAAACGGTGCGGAACAGCCAGTGGAGGCGTTTTTCGTCGTCTTGGCCACCTTCGGCGATCACGCGTTCAGCGAGCGCTCTCGCGGCTTCGAAGTGCTGGACATCGTTGAGGAGCTGGAGGGCCTGCATGGGGGTGTTGCTGCGTTCGCGGCGGGTGCAGCTTTGTTCGCGGTTCGGCGCGTCGAAGTTGCTCATGAAGGGCGGCGGGGCGGTGCGCTTGAGGAAGCTGTAAAGGCTGCGGCGATAGAGCGCGGGGCCGTGGTCTTGCAGATAGTATCGCGTGTTGCTATCGCCGTAGCCGACGGGTTCCCAGATGTTCGGCGGCTGGTAGGTGCGCACGCCGCGACCGCCCATCTCGAGATTGATGAGACCGCTGACAAAGAGCGCGTTGTCGCGGATCTGCTCGGCATCGAGACGAATGCGTGGGCCGCGAGCGAGCAAGCGATTGTCAGGATCAAGGCTGAGGAGGTTCGATTCGACTGGCGAGGCCTGTTTGAAAGCCTTCGTCATGATCAACTCTTTGATCAGCGCCTTCACATTCCAGCCGCTCTTTTGAAAACGCACCGCCAGATCATCGAGCAGTTCAGGATGGCTCGGAGGCTCGCCCTGGGAGCCAAAGTCGTGACTCGTCTTCACCAAACCGATGCCGAAAACCTGCTGCCAGAAGCGATTCACGGTCACGCGGGCTGTCATGGGATTCTCAGGAGCCACAAGCCACTTCGCGAGGTCAAGCCGCGTGGCGCGTGCACCCGATTTTTTCAGCGGATGAAACGCGGCAGGCGTGGCGGGCTCGACCTTGTCGCCGAGTTTGTTGTAGGCACCGCGCATGGCGATGAAGGTGTCGCGCGGCTTCTCTTCATCGCGGAAGATGAAGGTGCCTGGAATGGCCAGATCGGCAGCCGAACGGGTGACTCGTGCTACCTCCCAAGCTGTGCGGTGCTTGGCGTGTTCATCGGAGAGTGGGTGGACGATGCGGGCGAGGTAGAAGCGCAGCAAGGCCTCGCGTTCTTTGACCTCAGCAGCACTGGCTTCATGTTCGACATCGGCCTGCTTTTTGGCAAAGGCAGCAGCGGCTTCCGGTGTCGGATTGGCTTCCAGCTTTGGCCATTTCGCCTTCAGGGCGGCAAGACGAGTTTGGTGAAGCTTGGCGGGATCGGTCATCAGAGTGCCCACCAGCAACGCAGGAACTTCGGAAGGCTGTTTTTTGCCCGCGCTCACTGCTTTCCACCAAGCCGTGAACGACGCCTGCAAATCTGCCGACGACGAGACCTGACTAGTGACGGCGCACAAATCCCACACGACCGTGCCACCGACCTGCTGCACGGCGACGCTGCTGATGCGGCCTCCCGCTTTCAGTCCGAGCGCGGCAGGATCAAAGCTCAGAAGCGTCCACACGCCTGGCTTTGGCAGCGGACCGGCGATGAAGGCATCTTCTTTTCCATAAGTCGTCGCATCAATGACTTTGGCATCGCCCCACAGAATACGGCGGCCATTGAGTTCAATGCTAATCACTCCTGGCGTGTTTAGCGGATCAAGCCGCACCCAGGCGCTGACTCGCGGCGAATCGCCCAATAGGATCGGTTGAAGCGTCGGCGTGATGGTTTCCTGGCTGAATTGGCCGTTGCTGAGTTGCAAAACACGCCTGCCCGACTTCGCGCTAAACGCGGGCTCGTTCAGCCACGCGCTGGCATTGCGCGTGGTGTTCCGGGTTTCAGAGCCGAGAGCGAATTCATCATCGAAGATTACCTGAGTGGTCGTTTGTGCTGCCGCCGCAGGCTTGAGCGTCGCAGGATCAGTGTATGCGGCATCTTTGACGAAAGCTTCGAGCTGCTTCAGCGCATCCGCCTCAGCTTTCGTCGCGGCATCGAGCGCCTTTTGCTGCTCGGGTGTCGGGAGGCGCAAAAAGGGCTCCGTAGTGGAGATGTTCTTGTCCATCGGCGGATCGGCACCGCTGTAAAAGAAGGCGTAGAGCGAGTAAAACTCCGCCGTGGTCAGCGGATCGTATTTGTGATCGTGGCACTGCGCGCAGCCGCCCGTGAGGCCGAGCCAAGCTGTGGTGAGCGTCGCAGCGCGGTCCACGGCGTAGAGGTGGCGGTATTCTTCGTCGATTGCACCGCCTTCGCTGGTGGTCACATTGCAACGCGAGAAGCCCGTGGCGGTGATTTGATCCGGCGTGGCATTCGGGAGCTGATCGCCCGCGATCTGCCACACGGTGAACTGATCAAACGGCAGATTCTCATTGAAAGCCTTCACCACCCAATCTCGATACGCCCAGGTGCTGCGCTCGTTGTCGAGATGAAGGCCGTGCGTGTCTGCATAACGCGCCACGTCCAGCCAATGCCGCGCCATCTCCTCGCCAAAGCGCGGCGACTTCATGCAGCGGTCCACCATCGCCTCGTAGTTGCCGTCTTTGAGAAAGGCATCCACCTCCGCCAGCGTCGGCGGCAGCCCGGTGAGCGTGAACGACACGCGGCGGATGAGCGTCTCTTTGTCCGCCTCGTCCGCGAACGTGAGTTTGTCCTTCGCGTGACGATCCGCGAGAAAAGCGTCGATCGCAGTTTCAAGTTTCTGAGTTTCAGGTTTCGAGTTGTCCGGCTTGGCACCTGAAACTTGAAACTTGGAACCTGAAACCGGCACTTCAAACGCCCAATGCTTCTGATACCCCGCGCCCTGCTCGATCCAGAGCTTCAGCGTGTCCTTCTGCTTCTGCGTGAGCTTCTTGTGCGACTTCGTCGGCGGCATGAGGTCATCCTCGTCCGTCGTGATGATGCGCTGCCAGACCTCGCTCTTCGCCAGATCGCCCGGCTTGATCGGAAACGCGCCGTCCTTGGCCGTGTAGGCGCCTTCCGGCGTATCGAGCCGCAACTCGGCCTCACGCTTCCTCGAATCAAAGCCGTGACAGGCAAAGCAGTTCTCCGAGAGGATCGGGCGGATGTCGCGGTTGAAGCTGAGCTTGTCAGCAGCAAAGGCCGAGCTGGCAGCAAGCAGGAAGAGAATGGACGCGGCACGAGTCATGGATGGGAAGGCTTACGCGGAAGGTTCGCCAAACCTTCCCCTCATCACTTGCCGTTTCCAGACAAACCCTTGGCTTATCTTGCTCGGAGCATGGCTCACCCAATCGCCCGCTTCAACGCATTCTTCGTGATCCGTTGCACGCGCTCATCCGGTCCATGCGGACGTGAAAAATGGCTCCAGGGAATCATGTGGCCGGGGGGATCGCTCAGGCCCTGGCTCCAGAAGATGGTGGTGGCGTTGAAGACGATGTTCTTCTTCGGGCCTTCGAAAATCGTGGCGGCGTATTTGCCGAGGCGGGTGCCGCCGGCCCAGACGTTGCCTTCGGCGATGACTTCGAGACCGGCGCGTGCGGTGTCGGGATCGCCGTGGAATTCCCAGCCGACGAGGCCGGGGATGCTGTCGCCCTTTTTCATGCCGGTGCCTTCAAAGAGCCAGTGATCCGGCTTCGCGCAGGTCCAGTCGCCGCCGCCGTTGAAGGGGACGATGGTGCGCGCGCCGATGATGTCACGTTCATCGGGGCCGGGATTTTCAAAAGGTCCGAGCACTTTGGAGTAGGCCTCTTTTTCTTCTTCGCGAAATTCACCGAAGCACGTTTCGCGGGTGAGACGTCGGTTGGCCACGCCTTTGGCGTTTGGTGTGAAGGGCGTGACCATGTACACGTCGTTGGCGGAGAGCCACAGCACGCTGAGGCCGTCGGCGATGGCTTGTTTGACGTTGTGAAACTGGCGCACGTCCCAGTATTCGTCGTGGCCGATGCTGATCATCGTTTTGGCACGCGCGAGATTGGCGGGTTCGAGGTTATCGACATTCGAGCAGTAGGTGACATCGTAGCCTTCCTTTTCCAGCCAGTAGCAGAGCGGGTATTCCCACAGCAGGA
>DAORHS010000136.1:0-9191 GCA_035438165.1 Prosthecobacter sp. | reverse complement strand
GCTGATCCGCATTCGATGTCACAACACCACTCTCGCGCGGCGGATCACGCAGCACGAACAAAAGTCCCACCGCATACGCGATGCCGAACAGCCCGAACACATCGAACGCCACCGACCATCCATGCCTCTGTGCCACCCGGCCGCCGATGCCCGCCAGTCCTGTGCCGACGCTCAGCCCGGTCATGTGAATGCCCGTGGCGAGCGAGCGTGTGCTGCCGCGATGATAATCGGCGATCAAAGCGAGCGCCGCAGGCAGATACGCCGCCTCGCTCACTCCCATGAGCGCACGCACGACGATCAGCTCCTCAAAACTCCGCGCATGACCCGTGAGCCACGTCAGCAGGGACCACACGAGCAGGCTGAACACAATCAGTCGGCTGCGATTGAAGCGATCTGCGAGAAACCCGGCGAACGGACTCAGCAGACCATACACCCACAGGAAAACGGAGGTCAGCAGACCAAACTGCGCGTCCGTCATCGGCACCGCCTGCGTGAGCGAATCACGCATCGTGGTGATCATGATGCGGTCCAGGTAGTTCAGCGCCGCCACAACCCACAGCACACCCACGATGAGCCACGCACGCGGCAGACGGTCCGCGTTCACCGCACCGCCTCCCAGTCAAACTCCAGCCGAATGATGTCCGGCACTTTCTGCTTACCGCTTTTATAAGTGACGACATGGAAGTCCGTGCGCCTCTCCTGCTCCGTCCAATACGGCTGCGCGTAGTAGCCATCCGCCACCGGCTTCTTCTCCGCATTGTCCAAAACCACATGCCGTGTGATGTCGAGCGTCTGCGGATCAAACTTGAACAGGGCGAGCTGCATCACACCCTTCTCGATCCAGTTCCGTCCCAGCAGGTAAAAGCCGCCGTCACGCTGAAACAAGCGCGGCCGGCCAATGTGCGAGGTGATGGCCTCATTCGCGGCATTCAGATCAGTCTTCGCGATCAGCTTGAACTCCGCGTCCGTACGCAGCAGCCACTCGCGATTGTCATAACCGCGCGCCGTGACGATGAAGCCATCGCCATGCGCCATGAACGCGCTTTCATTGATCGGCGCACCGCCGAGTTCGTTCGTGATGCTGCGGACGAAGCGCCAGTTCAGGCCGTTGTCATCGCTGCGGATCACATCCACGGAGCCCGGCTGGCTCTTCGTCTTGTGAACGAGTTTGCCGCCCGTGAGATTCGCAAAGGTCATCACCAGCATCCACGTCGTTTGGCCGCGAGTGATCGAGTCAAACGCATAGCCATACTCCACGCCATCGATCACACCCGCCCGCTGCACTGGCCCGAAGGTCTTGCCGCCATTGGTGGACTTCACCACGGCCAATCCCGTTCGCAGCGAGCCCTGCGCCGCCTGTGCGTCGATGTAGTTCGCCACGTCCCCGTTCCCAAACCGCACCCACTCGCCCATCTGCATGATCTCGCCCTCCACCGCCGCCAGCGTGCCCGTGGCGAGGACTTTGCCAGATGCCTTGTCCAGCCTCAACAGCTCCTGCGTCGCCCCCGCATCCGCCGCGTGTGCTTTCCCTCGCTTGAAGCACACCAGCACCTCATCCCCCAGCACGATCACCGCCGGAAAGGCCAGATAGTCTCCATCCGAGACCAGTGTGTGAATCTCCTGCGCAGGGAGGAGCGAGGTGAACAGAGCGAGAGCCGAGATGAAGAGACGTGACATGATCGGCCATCAAACGTCCCCAATTTGCCTGTCTGTGCATCAAGGCTGGAGATCAGCTCCAGAGGATCAAAGACGAACGAGGTGTTCTGTCATTGATTCCCCTCGTCGCTTCCCTCGGGCAGCCTCTTGCGAACATGGGCACGGAGGTGTCCGCCCAAGCGGTGGCTGGTGCCAGAGCTGCCAGCAGCAGGCTGAGCATGACACGTGACAGGAGTGAGGTGCGTGAAGTGGAGTTCATGGTGGCGAAACTCTCGCCACCAATCCCTCCCCACCACGCAAGCCCTCAAATATAAGAAGAATTTCAGATACGCTTGAGTTCCGAGTTCCTTTTGAACGTGCCAAAAACCTCCCGGCAGAAATGTATGTCGGCTTCCCGTTTGCGCCCCGGCCTCAATCCGGCATTCTAGCACCCCGCACACACCTATGACCTCGTCCCAGCTTCGTTACTCCCCCGACCTCTACAACTACCAGCGCCGTGAAACGCGTCCGGTCATGGTCGGGAACGTCCAGATCGGTGGCGGAGCGCCGGTCGTCGTGCAGAGCATGCTCACGAGCGACACCCGTGACGCGGAGGCCTGCGTGAAGGAGGCGCTCGGACTCGCCGAAGCCGGCTGCCAGATCGTCCGCGTCACCGCGCAGACCCGCATCATCGCCGAAAACCTCCAGCACATCCGCGATGGCATCCGCGCATCGGGTTGTGACGTGCCCCTCGTGGCCGACATCCATTTCAAACCCGATGCCGCGATGGAGGCCGTGAAGTGGGTGGAAAAAGTGCGCGTGAACCCCGGCAACTACGCGGACAAGAAGAAGTTCGCCGTCAAAGAGTACACCGACGACGAGTACGCCGCCGAAGTGGCCTACATGGAGGAACAGTTCATCCCGTTGGTGAAGGAATGCATCCGCCTCGGTCGTGCGATGCGCATCGGCACGAATCACGGCAGCCTGAGCGACCGCATCATGAACCGCCATGGCGACACGCCGCTCGGCATGGTGGAGAGCGCCCTCGAATTCGCCCGCATCGCCCGCGCGCAGGGTTATCATAACTTTTTGTTCTCGATGAAGGCCAGCAATCCGAAGGTCATGATCGAGGCCTACCGCCTGCTCGTCGCGCATCTCAATCAACTCGGCTCCGACTGGAACTATCCGATCCATCTTGGTGTCACGGAGGCTGGCGACGGTGAAGACGGCCGCATCAAGAGCGCCATCGGCATCGGATCGCTGCTTGCCGACGGTATCGGTGACACCGTTCGTGTTTCACTGACGGAAGACGCCATCTTCGAAATCCCCGTGGCCCAGCAACTGGTGAAGCCCTACAACGAAGGTCTTCCCGCGCAGTTCGAGCACATCGCCAACGCGCCTGCGGTCAGCTATGATCCCTTCGACTACGTCCGCCGCGAATCGGAGGTGCTCACGATCAACGGCATCCAAACCGGCGGCCATGAAACGGTTCCCGTCTTCACCACTCGCAAAAAATGGGACACTGTCGCCCACAAGATCGACAAGCTCGGCGACTACAAACCCGAGGTCGTCATTGAAGACAGCGGCGTGGTTGAAATCGACCCGCGTGATGATGCCGCCATCGCGAGTCTCTACGACAGTGCCGATGCGAAGCTCGTCACGATCAAAGACGGCCTCAAGCTGCCCGTCATCGCCGCGTATCGCCTGCTCGCGGCCAAATTGCAGCCGCGTCATCCCATTCTTCTCAAAGACACGCTGAATCCAGCATCCAGCAGCCAGGATCAAGCATCGGATTTCACCGAGAACCTGCTCACCGCCGCAACCAACATCGGCTCGTTGCTGTGCGATGGCATCGGCGACGCCGTCATCGTGAACGGCGAAGACGCGCCGGGACAGTCGCTGCGCATCAGCTACAACATCCTGCAGGCCGCCGGCGTTCGCATCTTCAAGACCGACTACGTCGCCTGCCCGAGCTGCGGCCGCACGCTGTTCAATCTGCAAACCACCACGCAGAAAATCCGCGCCGCCACCGGTCATCTCAAAGGCGTGCGCATCGCCGTCATGGGCTGCATTGTCAACGGCCCCGGCGAAATGGCCGACGCCGACTTCGGCTACGTCGGCGGCGCCCCTGAGAAGATCAATCTCTACGTCGGCTAGACCGCCGTGAAGTTCAACATCCCCGAAGCCGAAGCCGTCGAGCGCCTCATCGACCTCATCAAGGAGCACGGCCGTTGGTTCGACGCGCCGGTGGCGGCGTGATCCGGTCAATGGGGAGCCCGGCTGCGGGCGTTCGGCATCACTCCGTGGGTCCATTTTACCGGACCCCGCCCGCTGAATCACCCCTTCCCCGGCAGGGTCCAGTTGAAGCGTTTCGCCAGGAGCAGCTCCTCCGCCTCGGCCGAAACGAGCGTGCATTGCGTCCCGTCGTCCATCCGCACCTTCACCTTCTCCCCCGTTTGCACCGCAGTCACGATGGCCTTGCCCGCCTGCGGCCCCTCCGGGGAGCTCAGCAGCTCGCGCAGCGTGGTTTCGTCAAAGTCCATGGATGAGCGTACTTGGAGGGGGGTCGGGGTGCAACCGGCACTTGGGGTGTTCTGCTTGTATCGCGGCTGGTCACGGCAGGCAGCGTATCAAACTGGGTCGGTGGAGTTCCGCTCCAAGCGGCGGTGGCAGCCATCCATGCCGCGCGAGGAATCCGCTGTGCCGCCAGAGAACGCTTCGGTGGCTCCAGGCAAGTGCCTCGACGGTTCGGGATCAAACGAGCCCGCCTGCAGCGGCGGATGAGCCCAGGTCATTCGGCCACGCCTCCAAGGCGGAACCCGGCTGCTTGCGTTCTTCGTAACTCCGTTTGTCAGCCAGTTGCAGCCTGACACCGTTTCCCTGACACCGTTTCCCGCAGGCTGCCAGAAACTTAAACTGATAGGAGTTTGGGTTCACGACAAAGTCGGTGCTCCTGCTTGCGAATTGACATAGACAGGAGCGCACGCGTCCCGCGTGCTGCCTTCAGCGTCCCCGCTGAAGGCCGTTCCAGGATGTGTTTGGGTCGCAGAATGTTGAGTGAGGAATTGCTCATCCTCGGACGGTTTCCCGCGAGGACGCGGGAAACGACACGCGAGACGCGTGCGCTCCTGTTGACACCCGTGCTCACGCATTCCATCTCACGCGGTGATTCCTCTCGATCTGTCTCTCGCCGATGTTCCCAGCCTGCCTGTGCATGCGGCGCGGTTGTTGGCGAAGGAGGGGATCAAGACGGTGGCGGATGTGGTGTGGCATCTGCCGTTTCGGCATGAGGATCGGCGGCAGATGCAGGCGCTGGCGTTTCAGGCGGGGCCGCTGCCGTCGTGCCATCATGTTTTGGTGACGAAGACGGGGAACAAGTTCTTTGGCGGTCGTTCCGGGGTGTTTGAGGCGGTGGTGCGACATGCGACGGGGCTGCTGGGCCAGCAGCTGACGCTGAAATGGTGGAACATGCCGTTCATGAGCCGGGTGCTGGCTGAGGGGCAGGAATTGATCGTCTATGGCGTGATCAAGGACTCGAAGGGCCGACTGAGCATGTCACATCCGGAGTATGAGATCGTCAAAGGCGGTGCGGATGACGATGCGGAGCAGATTCACACCGGGCGCATCACGCCGATCTACCGCTTGAAGGGCGCGATGACGCAGAAGGCGCTGCGCGTGGCGGCGTGGCATGTGTGCCAGGCGCTGCCGGGGGCGTTCTGCGAGGATCTGTTGCCGACGCCGAGCGCGGAAGGCGAGTTCGCAGGCCTGACGCGGTCGCTGGCGCTGCGGGAGGTGCATTTTCCTTCGAGCATGGAGAAACTGGAGCAGGCGCGGCGCTACCTCGCGCTGGAGGAGTTTTACGGCTACCAGCTCCGCGTGGCGCGGCGGAAGCGACGGGTGATCGAATCGGGTGGTCGCAAACAAATCGGCACAGGCGAGCTGCTGCGCGATTTTTTCAACGAGCTGCCCTTCCAGCTCACGACGGCGCAGCAGCGCTGCTTGGAGGAAATTCATCGCGACATGGCCTCCGGCGCGCCGATGAACCGTCTGCTGCATGGCGATGTGGGCAGCGGCAAAACGGTGGTGGCCTTCGCGGCCATGCTGAGGGCGGTTGAGTCTGGTCGTCAGGCCGTGCTGATGGCTCCCACGCAGATTCTGGCCGAACAGCATGCGCGCAATGCGCGGAAGTGGCTGGAGCCGCTGGGCTTGCGCGTGGCGTTGCGGACGGGATCGAAGCGGGAAGACGGGGATGGCGTGGAATTGATGCGCGGAAAGAGCAGCTCGGATAAACCAGACATCGTCATCGGCACGCACGCGCTGCTGCATGACGCGGAGCTGATGCACAACACGGGGATCGTGGTCATCGACGAGCAGCACAAGTTTGGCGTGGCGCAGCGGGCGAAGCTGATCCGCAAGGGCGACACGCCGGATGTGCTGGTGATGACGGCCACGCCGATCCCGCGCACGCTGACGCTGACGATTTACGGCGATCTGGAGGTTTCGACGATCGACCAAAAGCCGCGTGATGGCGTGAAGATCGTCACGAAGGTGCGACCGAAGACGAAGCTGAAGGACGCGGCGAAGTTTTTGCGCGAGCAGATCGAGGAAGGCCGCCAGGGCTACATTGTGTATGCGCTGATCGATGAATCGGAGAAGCTGGAGGCCGGCGCGGCGACGAAGGGGCATGAGGAATGGTCCAAACTGCTCGCACCGTGCGAAGTCGGGCTGCTGCATGGCCGAATGAGCGCGGAGGAGAAGGAAGATGTGATGAAACGCTTTCGTGCGGGCAAGCTGGACGCGCTGGTTTCGACGACGGTGATCGAAGTGGGCATCGACGTGCCGAATGCGACGGTGATGTTCATTCATGATGCGGGACGGTTTGGGCTGGCGCAGCTTCATCAGCTCCGCGGTCGCATCGGGCGCGGGGCGCACACGAGCTACTGTGTGCTGTTTGTGGAGGACAAGGACGAGGACAACCGCCAGCGCCTCGCGATCATGGAGGAGACGAGCGACGGTTTCCAAATCGCTGAGGAAGACCTGCGGCGGCGTGGCCCGGGCGATGTATTGGGCCATGCGCAGAGCGGGCAGGCCCCTCTACTGTTTGGCGAGCTGCTGGCGGACACGCGGCTCGTTCGATTGGCGAGGCAGCTTGCGGAGAAGACGCTGGATGAAGATCCGCATTTGCAACGTCCGGCGTTGGCGGTGTTCCGCGATGAGCCGGTGGTGGCGGACAAGGCGCAGGCGATGATGCAGTGAGGTGCGAAAAGGGCGGAGACAGAGCATCGCGCCTGAAGCATGCTTTAGGTATGAGGGCTTGACGGCTGAATGTTTTACCCGGTCAGTACTGCGTGTCATGCAACCCCTTGCCCCCAGTCGCGCGCCCGTCGCGCTCATTGATCAGACCGAGGTCGTCCGTCGGCGACGCCGGCGGGAGAAGCCGCGTTTCGAGGTGATGCGTCTGGCGGTGGTTCTGGTGGCTGGTTCAGCGGTGGCATCAGGCGTGTGGTGGCTCAGGGAGGAGACACCCCATCCACACCCCGTGGAGGCTGTGCGGAAGTCCCCGCTGGTCGAGGCACGGAGCCTCAAGCCCCGGCTGGAGACAACTGAGCCCGCGAAAATGGCGGCTTACGCGATGAAGAAGGACAGCGAGCCCAGGCCGGTGGATCGTGCGCCGGAGCCGGTGCGCATGGAGATCCCCGAGCATGTGGCGATGCCCGCGTGGCTGGTGGCGGATGGTGCGAGGTCGGCGGAACTGCTGCGGCAGGAACTGCGTGAGCGCGGAGCCCGGCAAATGGGCAGGGCGGTACGGCTGGCGATGCTGAACGTGGCCGAACTGCTGGGCATAACCGGGGAGGCCTGGGATGCTGGAATGAAGACGGTGGTGGCCAATGAGAACCAGACTTCGGCGCTGCTGCTCACCTTTTATCTGCATTATCTCGATCATGGCGGTGATGGAGCAGGCGTGACCGCCCTGCGCAAGGCCATCGCCGGCGGTATGCCGCAGGACCGCGCGGTGCGGGAGCATGTTCTGGCGGGACGCAGTGTGGCGGAGTTTGAGCGTGAGATGGGGGCGGCGTTTGCGGCGGCGGGCATCGAGCTGCAGTTCACGCGGCGGGGCGGGGCGGTGTTCAACCCGTGAAGGATTCCGGGGAGAATCCTTTTGCCCCGCCTGCGTTTTGCTTCTAATCCCTGAGCATCTGCATGAAAACCTCCTGGCCCATCCGCCTTGTGCGCGCCCTGTTCTTTGCCTTCTCGGTTTTCATCGGCATGGCGATCGCCATGGGCCTGCAGCAGGACGCGTGGGTGGGCGCGGTGAGCGGGGCGGTGTTCATGGGACTGCTGATGGTGCTGGATGTGATTCTGGCGCATTTTACCCTGCGCGACTTTTCGCATGCCACGCTGGGGCTGGCGGTGGGACTGTTCTGCGCGTGGTTGATCACGCGGGTCGGGGTCTTCCAGCTCGCGTACTTTCAAAATCATGCGGACGGCGAAGCGCTGCAAAACGTCGTGGAGATCTGCATCTACGGCACGTTGGCATTTTTCGGCGTCACCTTTGCTCTTCGTAGTGATCGCGACCAGTTTGCCTTCCTGATCCCCTACGTGCGCTTTCGCCGGGATGGCTCCGAGGGCGAGCCGATGCTGCTGGATGTGAACGCAGTCGTCGATTCCCGGCTGCCGGGGCTGTTTACCACGGGATTCCTCAGTGGCGCCGTGGTGGTGCCGCGCTGTGTCCTGGATGAGTTGCAGCGTCTGTCCGACTCCGCCGAACCCGCGCAGGTGCTGCGGGGCAGACGCGGCCTGGAGATGATGGAGAAGCTGCGTGCGCAGCCGGAGATGCAGGTTTCGATTCATGAGGACGGTTCGGGGGCGGCGACCGACGTCCCGTTGGAGACACGCCTGGTGACGCTGGCGCGTGAGCTCAATGCACGCCTGCTCACCAACGACGACAATCTCGCCAAAGTGGCCCGGCTGCGCGGCATTACGGTACTCAGCTTTCGCGAACTCGCCGCAGCGCTGAATCCCGAGCTCAGCGTGGGAGATGAACTGCGGCTGCCGCTGACGAAGCCTGGCAAGGACAAGAATCAGGCCGTGGGCTATCTGCCGGACGGCACCATGATCGTCGTGAACAACGCCGCCGCCCAGATCGGTCAGACGGTGGATGTGGTGGTGTCCGGCACGCTGCCGACCAGCGCCGGGCGGTTGATCTTTGCGGAGCTCAAACCGGCGTCGTGAAGCGCTTGCGCTGCGCCAGGCCGCAAAGCGCGGCCAGCATCACCAGCAGCGCCGAATGTGGCTCTGGAACCACCGCGATGGACATGATGGACGCCGCATTCGTGGAAATGCGCGAGGCGTACATGTTGGAGGGATTGTCCAGCGGCAGGTCGGGGATGAACGTCCAGCCAAATGCATCCGACCCCTGGTAGAGGCCGCCGCGGTCGAACAAGGCGGCGTCGAATTCGGATCCGTCTCCCACCGTGTTGTTGGTGTCGAACTGACCGTCGATGCTGTAGTTGACGCCCGCCAGTTTCCAGATGCCGCCGTCATTCACGAACACG
>DAORHS010000135.1:0-9204 GCA_035438165.1 Prosthecobacter sp. | reverse complement strand
ATGGGTTCCGGCAGCGTCCAGCCGAGTTGCAGCCTGTGCCGGGTGCGGTGCGTGGTGAGCGCGGCGTCCTCGTTCTTGCGCCATTCCATGCGGTTGCGCCACTCCAGCCGCAGGTCCTTCGTCAGGTCAAACTTGGGATTGATCTCCAACTCCGGCCGCAACTGCCCGTAACGAAAATGCGTGTTCGGATTCTCGATGCTCAGTGCTGAAAGGCCGAGGCCGAGATCGAGCCACGGCAGGATCGCATACTTCGCGCGCGGGCTCACGATCTGCACATACGAGCCATCCTCCGTGTCCGCCCGGTTGCCCAGAAAGAGGCCTGCTGTCCAGGGCGGGCTGCGGTAGAGATCCACCGTGCTCCACGCCCACCATTCATCGGCCTGCAATGACAACGTCGGCAGGAGAAACGCGAGCAGCAGGGGGCGCATGATTTGGGATCAGTAGGACGCGCCGACGATTTCATTCGCCGAGGCATTGATCCGGTCGATCACCTCGTCGGTCTCCTCCTGTGTCACCCCCATGTCCAGCAGCGTCTCGATCAGGTGTCCGGTGAACTGCGCCAGGTGCTGCTTCGTGATCCCGCGTCCGTGATGTGCATGCGCCAGCGGCCGGCCGCTGTATTGGATCGGTCCGCCGGTGGCCATCACGAAGAACTCGCGCTGCATCGCATGCAGTTTTTCGATGGAGGTGTGTTTGAAAAACGGCCCCAGGTCGGGATCGGCCAGCACGCGCACGTAAAAGGCGGGGATGAGGGAGGCGATCATGTCTTCGCCGCCGAGACGCTCGTAGAGGGAGGGTGGGTTCATGCCTCTGTTCAAAGCACAAACAAGGCCGTCATGCAGCGGCAATGTCACCGCGGCCAAGTCAGGCGCATCGAATGCCAGCAGGCGGCAGATGCAGGCACAAGAATGACACACAAATGCTTCGCGCCTCTGGCATCGAAGATGCAAAGGAGGAGGCATGTCCTTCCTCCAACAACTGCATCTGGATTCACCGGTGGCCTACGACCTGCTCGTCTTCAGCATCGTCGTGCTGGGAGGCATCGGGCTGGGGAACGTCCGTCTGGCCGGGGTCAGGCTTGGCACCGCAGGCGTTCTCTTCGCGGGCCTGGCTGCCGCGCACTTCGGTTTCCGGCCGGAGACGGAGGTGGCGCACTTTTTGAAGGAGTTCGGGCTCGTCCTGTTTGTCTTCGCGCTGGGCATGCAGATGGGGCCCGGCTTTTTCGCCTCGCTCCGGCGTCATGGCCGCGTACTGAATGCCTATGCCTTCGTGCTGGTGGCCCTGGGTGCAGGCGTGGCCCTGCTCGGAGGCTGGGTTCTCGGCATGCCGCTCCCCGCCGTGGCGGGTTTGTTTGCCGGTGCCACCACCAACACGCCCGCCCTCGGCGCGGCGCAGCAGGCGCTTGCCTCCGTCCATGTCGCGCCCGAACTCGTCACGCTGCCCGCGCTTTCGTATGCGGCGGCCTATCCTCTGGCGATTGTCGGCATCATTGTCTCGCTCATCCTGCTGCGCGTCTTTTTCAAAGTGAACGTGGCGGAGGAGGCGGTGGCGTTCCGGCAGGAGCAGGGGGAGGGCGTCGAGCCGCTGCAGCGCATGAACCTGCGGGTGGAGAATCCCAACCTCGAAGGCGTCCGCATCGCCGGCGTCCCCGGCATTCAGGAGACCAGCGTGGTCGTCGCACGCCACCGCCCCGTCGCCGGCGGTGAAGTCACCGCCGCCACCCCGGAAACGAAGCTGCATGTCGGTGATCTCATCATGGCCGTGGGGACGCAGGCCCATCTGGAGCAGTTTCGTCTCGTCATCGGCTGTGTGAGTCCGGAAAACCTCATGCAGGCCCCTGGCAGGATCACCTACCGCCGTGTCGTGCTCACCAACAAAGACCTGCTCGGCAAAACCGTTCGTGAACTCGGGCTCGATCACTTTCACAACGTCGCCGTCACCCGCGTGAGCCGCGGGGACCTCATCTTCACCGCACTGCCGGACCTGCGCCTGCAGTTTGGGGACATGCTCCAGCTCGTGGGCGATGAAGACTCCCTCAACGCCGCCACGCAGCGGCTCGGGAATGCGGTGCAGATGCTGCAGGAGACCAAGTTCGCCGCCATCTTTGCCGGCATCCTGCTCGGCGTGCTGCTGGGGCTCTATCCCTTTCAGATCGCCGGTCTCCCCGCGCCCGTGCGCCTTGGTCTGGCCGGCGGCCCGCTCGTCATGGCCATCCTCCTCAGCCACCTCGGTCGTTTGGGCCCCATGATCATGCACATGCCCATCAATGCAAACCGCGCCCTTCGTGAGCTCGGCATCATCCTCTTCCTCGCCAATGTCGGCCTGCTCTCGGGGGAGAAGTTTGCCGCCACTGTGTTCTCGGCGCAGGGGCTGCAGTGGGTGCTGCTCGGCATCCTCGTCACCATGCTGCCGCTGCTCATCGTGGGCTGCATCGCCCGCAAGGTCCACCGCCTGAACTTCATGACGCTCTGCGGCCTCCTTTCCGGCGGCATGACAGATCCGCCCGCGCTCGCCTTCGCCACCACCATGGCACGCTGTGATTCCCCCGCCGTCAGCTACGCCGCCGTCTATCCGCTCACCATGCTCCTCCGCATCGTCGCCGCGCAGATCATCGCACAGCTTGGTTAGCATTGGCGTTACGCCTTGGGTGCCTGCTCACTCCGGATCCGCTCCACCGCCTGTCGCACGATCTCCGCGGCTTCGCCGGGCTTCAAGGTGATGCCCGTGGCCGTGGCACCGTCCATCAGCGCACGGATCACGATCTCCGCACGCGCGATGGCCTCGGCCATTCCTTGCAGCGCCGCCGAGGAGGATTCGTCCTCGATGATCGAAGGCTGGCTGGATAGAAAGCCCACGCCGAGTTCGAGCGTCGCCAGAGGATTTTGAATCTCCTGTGCCGCGCCGAAGGCGAACCGTGCGAGCCCCTGCAGCTTTTGAAAGTCGATCAGTTGCTCCTGCGCCGTCTTGAGTTCTTGATGCGCCTTGTGGAGGTCGGTCAGGGACTTGGCCAGTTGGTTCTTCTGGCAGGCGACGGCTGACAGCGCCTCGTGCAGCGAATCCTGCGTCTCCCGCAGCCGGGTCACATCCTTGGAGATGCCGCAGGTGCCGATCACCGTGCCCGCCGCATCACGCATGGGGATCTTCGCCACCAGCGCCCAGCCGGTCCGCCCGTCGAGCAGCAGCTTTTCCTCCACCTTGCCCGTGATCGCCCTGCCGCTGCGCATCACCTCCTGCTCATCGTCAAAGGCGGCCTGGGCGAGTTCCTTGTCGAAGAAATCGAAGTCACTTTTGCCAACGACCTCGTCCGCGTTTTGGGCGCCCAGGTAGTCGGCCAGGGATTTGCTCACGAGAATGAAGCGGCCCTGAAGATCCTTGAAATAGATGCGGTCGGGAATGTAGTCCAGCAGGCCGCGCAGGAAGTCCACATGAGCCCACGAGCACGCTGCCTGAACCGGCGCCTCGGCTTTGGCAGGGTGGGGTGGCGGTGACGTGACTGACATAGGGCTGGTGAGGTTGGGAACCCGGCTCGCAGGAAGACTAGCCCAAGTTTCGCAGATTTCGGCCAAAAGCAGCGATTTTCGCCCATCTGCCGCGCGGAAGCCTTGATTTTGCGAGGTGTCGCTGGCGCGGACCCCTTGTGGGCCGACCTTGGGTGTTGACCGGCTCTTCCCAAGGCTATCTTCAACGGGCATGTTCCTCAAACGACGTGTCCGGCACAAGGACGGAAAAGAGCACATCTACTACTCGGTGTGCGAAAGTTTGCGCGTCCACAGCGGGCGCGTGATTCAGCGCCAGGTGCTGCACCTGGGCGAACCGAGGCCCCAGGGAAGGGGCCGAGATAGACTGCCGACAGGCAGCCCACAGGGCGAACCCGCCGAGAGGCGGCGGGTGAGTCAACTCAACACGACACAGATCGAGAGCTGGCAGCGCAGAGGGTGTCGCGAAGGCAAAGCGCGGTTATTGCTTCGCGCCGCCTCACGGCGCTCACCCCTGCGGGGCAGCCTGCGGCTGGCTACCTCGTCCCTCGGTTCGCGCGATCATCGCCCTGCGCCTGGCCCGCTACTTCACATGGCCTGCGCTCTTGCCGCATGACCTGCGATGAAATGTTTTAACAGGAGATAAGGAAGACAACAGAGATTCAGATTCTGAAACTTTATTGACTCTCTTATCTCCTGTTTAATTCAGGAATCTGGGACGGCACCATGGTAAATCATCACATGCATGATCGCTCCTCGCGATCCCTGGACTAACTCTGCCACATGAACCCGCTCTCCTGGCTCAAAACCCATCGCGGACGCTACAGCGTCGTCCGCTGGCTGTTTCCGCGACTGCTGGCGGCGATCTACCTCATCGCCTTCGTCTCTTGGGGTATGCAGTATGACGGGCTGGTGGGTGAGAACGGCATCCTGCCCGCGAAGAACCTGATCGGGAACATCCACGCTTTCGAGGAGCGCGAGCACAAGACGCTGTTCTGGCAGTTCCCCTCCGTCTTCCACTGGCATTACAGCGATGCCTTCGCGCACGGTTGCCTGATCGCCTGCGGCGTGCTTTGCGTGCTGGTGATGGCCGGAGTGGCGCAAGGGCCGCTGCTGGCGCTGCTTTGGTTCGGTTATCTCTCCTTCGCCACCACGGGGGACATTTTCATGGGCTACCAATGGGACGCGCTGCTGCTGGAGGCCGGATTCCTCGCGCTGTTTGTCGTGCCGTGGCGGTTGTGGTCGTTTCGTGGCGTCACCGAACCGCCGCGCGGCTCGATCTTCCTGCTGCACTGGCTGTTGTTCCGCCTGATGTTCCTCTCCGGTTATGTGAAGATCGGCGGTGGCGATCTGCCGTGGGAAAACATGACCGCGCTGCTCTACCACTACGAAACGCAGCCACTGCCGAACGGTTTTTCGTGGCTGGCTCACAACGCACCGCGCTGGTTCCACGTCGCGGGCTGCTGGATCATGTATGGCATCGAACTCGGGCTGCCGTTTGCGATTTTCCTTGGCCGCTGGGGCCGCTTGAGCGCCGCGCTGGGCTTCCTCGGCCTCATGGCGATGATCTCAGCCACTGGGAACTACAACTTCTTCACCTGTCTCACCGCCGTGCTCGCACTCACGTTGCTCGACGACCGCTGGTGGCCGAAGTTCGTGAGCCGCTGGCTGCGCATCGACGCCGAGGCCCCGCGCCCGCCCCTGCTGCGCTGGACTCAATGGCCCGCACACGTCGCCGTGCTACCCGTCGTACTTTTCACCCTTCTCGCTGCCGATTCCTTCCTCGCCGGCCGCATTCGCGGCTTCAAACCCGTGTTCCCCACGGCATGGCACGAAAAACTCGACGCGCCGATCCACCGCACGCGCAGCTTCAACGCCTACGGCCTGTTTCAGGACATGACCGAGGAGCGCCCGGAGATCGTCCTCGAAGTCAGCGACGACGGCGCACTCTTCCTGCCGCTCGACTTCAAATACAAACCCGGCGACCCAACACGCCGACCGCCCTTCATCGCCCCGCATCAGCCGCGGCTCGACTGGCAGATGTGGTTCGCCGCGCTCTATCCTGGCTACGATCCGCGACGCGACGCGGATCCCAACTCCCCCATGCACTGGTTCGGCCAGTTCTGCACGGCGCTGCTCCAGCACAAGCAGCCTGTATGGGATCTGCTCGAAGAGCCGCCCTTTCCGGTCGAAAAAATCACCCACATTCAGGCCAGGCTCTATCGCTACCATTTCACTCCGCCAGAAGTGCGCCAAACCACGGGCGAATGGTGGGAACGCCAACTGATTGGCAACTTCAGCCCCAAGCTCTCGCTCAAGGCCTCGGCTCCTTGATTCTCCGCCATTCGGCATTCTCCCCTTGCGCCCTTCTCAAACTGCGGCACTATCGCGGCCCCTCGTTCGGTTTTCGAATCAGGGAATCACCTTCGGGGCGTAGCTCAGCCTGGTAGAGCGCTTGCTTTGGGAGCAAGAAGTCGTCAGTTCGAATCTGGCCGCCCCGACCATCTGAAAGACTTTCAGATTTCAGCTTTCCCATTTCAGCTTTTCAACCTGCCGTGTCCGCCCTTTACGCCACCGCCCTGAACACTTTCAAGGAAATGGGCTGGCTCTACCGCGAAGTTCCTGAGCATGCCGTCATCGAGGCCGACTTTGAGGCCCACCACACCAAGATCCCGCTGCATGTGCAGGTCTTTGGTGAAACGCACATCATCACCGTCGTTTCCAATTCCACGCTGCAAGTCCCGTCCTCGCACCGTCTCCCTGTTTGCGAGCTGCTCATGCGCACGAACAAGGATCTCAACCTCGGCAATTTCGAACTCGAGTGGGAGAGCGGCCAGGTGATGTTCCGCGTCACGAATGTCTTTCCGCCCAACCGCCACGACGCGCGCATCATCGCCAGCCTCGTTCATTCCGCCGTGGCGGAGATGGACCGCCTCACGCCCTTTCTGGGCGAGATCCTCCGCACCTCCAAGGGCGAGCTGCTGCTGCTCAAGGTGGCCGATTTGATGAAACGCGAAGATTTGCTCCCGCCCGTGCCTGATGCAGAGTGATTGGACGTGACACAGGCTGCCAGCCTGTGCTTCTCTGGCCGCGTTCCGGCCCTCTCACCATGTCCGCCCGCTACACCCTCCAGCAGCACCCGGCTTTCAGCGATCCGCTGACCAAGGAGGACCTGTACACGCTCGTGGCCCGCGGCTCCCTGGCTCGCGGCGAAATGTGCGTGGATGAAGATACCGGCCTGACGCACACCGTGGGCGAACTCGTCAGCGGCATGCGCCGCCCCAGCGCCAGCAGCGGCCAGTCGCGTCTCGACCGTCCGGCCTATCGCGAGATCAGCCCCGATTCCGACGGCTACGAACCGGAGGAGGAAATCGTCGATGAAGATTCGGAAGAAGACGAGGAGGACGATCACAACTACACCCCCAGCGGCGAGGTCATTCTGCATCACGCGCATCCCTCCTGGCTGGGCTACACCAAGGCGCTCTTCCTCTGCCTGCTTCTGGTCGTCGCGGGCGGCCTGCTGTTCGTCATCCAGCTCGAATACGCCATCATCGCCCTGCTCTGCGCCTCCTCCACGTTCATCGCCATCGGCATCGCCCGCTACTCGCACGACTACATCGTCACCCGCGAGCGCGTGGAGCTGATCTGGGGCATCATCGGCCGCAGTTCCAAAGAAGCGCGCATCTGCGACATCCGCAGCATCGACGTGTACGAGTCCGGCCTCAAAGGCCTGCTCGGCCTCGGCACCATCGACTTCTCCACCGCCGCCAACGCCGGCATCGAAGTGCAGTTCAAGGACATGCGCCAGGCCCATGAGGTGAAGGACCTCGTGCGCAAACTGCAAAAGGGCGTCGATCCCACGGAGGACTGACTCACAATGACGAATGACTAAATCCGAATGACGAAAGAAGCCCGAATGCCCAATGACGAACCCTGCGGTGCGGCATTGCTCACCGCGCGCCTTCGTCATTCAGGCTTCGTCATTCTTTCGTCATTCGTCATTGCTTCGCTTCGCTCACCCCTTTGGGGCAGCACACGCTTCGCGGTGCTGGCTGTCTCGCTTTGCTCGGCTCTGATTTCGTCATTCTCGGCGGCAGCCGAGCTGAGCCGCGCCATCGACATCCGCACGCTGCCCTACGAGCGCAGTTTGGAAAAACTCCCCGTCGATCTCACGGCCACCGTCGGCTTTGTGGAGAGCGGCGGCACGGTTTTCGTTCAAGACGACAGCGCGGGCACGCATCTGCACTTCAAACCGGCCCGCAACGACCTCCGCGTCGGGGATCGCGTGCGCGTGAAAGGCACCACGCTGGCCGGACTCTATTTTCCCGGCGTCGATGTCGCTGAGCTGCAACTCCTCGGCCACGAAGCGCCTCCCGCCGCCGTCGCAGCGACTTACGACGACCTCGCCACGGGCCGTTTTCATTATCAACGAGTGCTGGTCGAAGGACTGGCCCGCACCTTGACCCCGCTGGATGAAAACCGCTCCCTGCTGCGCCTCGCGATGGGCAGCCGCGTCATCGAGGTGCGTGTCGATGCACCGCCTGAATCCGCGCCCGCACTGATTGACACTCGTCTCCGCATCACCGCACTCGCCGCTGGGGGCATCAATGACCGCCGCCAGCTCGTGTTTCCCTACCTGCGTGTCACCGATTGGAGCGATGTCACCATCACCCAGCCCGCCACCGCGCCGGAATCACTTCCCATCATCTCCGTGGCCTCGCTGCTGCGTTTCGGCGCCGCGGACGAGCCCCATCATCGCGCCCGCATTCGCGGCACCGTGCTGGCCGCGTTCGCTGATGGCCGCGTTTTTCTGCGTGATTCGACGCCACCGCCGCCGCCACGCGAAACACCGAAGGACGAGCCACCCAAGCCGCCGCAATCCCCCTCCATCGCCATTCGCCTCACCACGCCGGCGCATCTCACGCCCGGCCATCTCGCCGAAATCACCGGCTTCCCGATCATGGCAGGCTTCAGCGCTTCGCTGGCCGATGCGCAGGTGCTTTCCACCGAGCCCGCCGAAACACCAACGGCCTCGGTCATTTCACTCCGGCAGTTTCAAAACGGCTCCCACGATGCGGATCTCGTGCAGCTCACCGAGCCTGCCATCCTCAACGATTTTTTCCGCACCAACGATGGTTACGAACTGCGCCTCACCTCCGGCAGCACTTCCATCCGCGCCTTCTTGCTGCAAAACACCGCCCCCGGCTTCGAAATCGGCTCCGCCTGCCAGCTCACGGGCATCTGCCTCGTCGAATCCGCCACCACGGACAAAGGCTTCCGCTCCGAACCCGACCGCGCCTCACTGCTGCTGCGCTCGCTGGATGACATTCGCCTCCTCAGCACCGCGCCGTTTTGGAATGCCAGGCGCCTCGTCATCGCCATCACCATTCTGGCCGGCCTCATCCTGCTCACGTTGTTCTGGATTACTCAACAACGCCGCCAGATCACCCGCCTGGAACGCAGAATCGTCCAGCAGGCCACCCTTGAGGAGCGCCAACGCATCGCTCGTGAGTTTCACGACACCCTCGAACAGGAACTCGCCGGCCTCTCCCTCCGTCTCGACGCCGCCACCACACGCCCGCTTGAAGACAAGGCCCGCAACCTCCTCGAAACCTCCCGCAGCCTCGTCTCCCGCATCCAAAGCGAAGCCCGCAACCTCGTCTCCGACCTCCGCGACACCGAACACGCCGCCACGCTCGCCGAAGCCCTGCAAATCCTCGCCTCCCGT
>DAORHS010000134.1:0-9228 GCA_035438165.1 Prosthecobacter sp. | reverse complement strand
ACTGATCCGCCACCCGCGACGCCGACTTCGCACGAAACGCCTGGTCCGTGAGCTGCACGAGCGTGGCCTTGTCCGAAGGCGTCTGCAGCATGCGATCCAACTCCACCTGCTGGCGCTTCTCCGCCGGTGTTTGCAACTCCGTGGCGCGAAGCTGGAGCTTCCGCGCCATGGCGACGGCTTTGGTAATGAGATCGGCGTTCATGGCTGTGCAGGAATCGTCTCAAGAAACTGTTTCCACAACTCATCCACCGTCTTCCCCGTCAGTTGCTGCCACAAATCGTCCCGATACTCACCTTTGCGCAGCGCTGCGTTTAGTTTCACGACAAGGCCGGGCGCGTGATGCTTCTCGATCCACTCCAGAAACATTGCGGTCGTCTTGTAGGCATCCTTGTAGCTCGCGAGCCGTGTCAGCTTCGGTCGCGGAGCCTGCGGCTCAAACTTCACGATGCGGATGTAGTCCGCGATGCCCTCCACCAGCCATCCAGGCCCTCCAGCCGGATACGCCTGCACCACATGCGTCAACTCATGCACGACCATGCCCCAGTCATCCGGGTGTTCGCGCACAAAGGCCGCCGAGATCGTGATCCGGCCGTTCGCGGCATGCGCCACGCCCTTCATCGCCGGATCAAAATACAGCGTCACCTCATTCGGAGTCGCAAAGCCCTCGCTCGGTAACAAGGTGGCGATTTTCGGAAACCACTCGACACACAGCGTGCCCGCCTTGCTTCCCCATTCCTTCAAATCAGTCGCGTCATTCGTGTCCACCAGAGCCGTGGCATCCTTCGAGCTGATTTTGGTCACCGTGCGCGGCTGCTGCGCGATGGCGGCACATGAGAACAAAGTCAGCAAGGCGAGCGATTTCATATCCGATTAGACTTCAAGCTCGCGCTTCACCTCGACAAACGCCTTCACCGCCTTCTCCAGATCCTCCCGCGTGTGCGCCGCGCTGATCTGCGTGCGGATGCGGGCCTTGCCCTGCGGCACCACCGGAAAGCTGAAGCCGATGACGTAAACACCGCGCTCAAGCATCGCCTCGGCGAATTTCGAGGCCAATGCCGCATCACCGAGCATCACGGGCACGATGGGGTGCTCGCCGGGCACGATGTTGAAGCCTGCGGCGGTCATTTCGGCGCGGAAGAAGCGTGTGTTCGCCTCCAGCGTGTCCCGCAGCTTCGTGGACTGCCTGAGTAAATTCAGCGCGGCGATGGAAGCGCCTGCGATGGTCGGCGCGAGTGTGTTCGAGAACAAATATGGCCGCGAACGCTGGCGGAGCAGTTCGATGATTTCTTTGCGACCGCTGGTGTAGCCGCCGCTCGCGCCGCCGAGGGCTTTGCCGAGTGTGCCGGTCAAAATTTCGATGCGGCCGAGCACATCGCAGTGCTCGTGCGTGCCGCGGCCAGTTTTGCCCATGAAGCCGACGGCGTGGGAGTCATCGACCATCACCAGAGCGCCATATTTGTCCGCGAGATCGCAAATCGACTTCAGTGGCGCGATGTAGCCATCCATTGAGAACACACCGTCGGTGGCGATCAGCTTGAAACGCGCGCCTTTGGCATCTGCGGCGACTAGTTGGGCCTCCAGATCGGCCATGTCGCAGTTTTTGTAGCGATAGCGCTGCGCTTTGCACAGACGAATACCGTCGATGATCGAAGCGTGGTTCAATTCATCGCTGATGATCGCATCCTCGGGGCCGAGGATCGTCTCAAACAAGCCGCCGTTCGCATCGAAGCATGATCCATACAGAATCGTGTCCTCCGTGCCGAGAAAGTCGCTCAAACTCGCCTCCAGTTCTTTGTGAACGCCCTGCGTGCCGCAGATGAAGCGCACGCTCGCCAGGCCGTAGCCCCAATGCTCCAGCGCCTCATGCGCCGCCTGCCGGATCTTCGGATGCTGCGCGAGGCCGAGGTAATTGTTCGCGCACATGTTCAGCACCGCAGCGCCGCCATTGGCACGCACGAGCGTGCCCTGCGGCGTGGAGAGCACACGCTCGCGCTTGTAAGTGCCCGCAGCGCGGATGGCGTCGAGTTGCGCGGTGAGATGGGTTTGGAAAGCGGAGTTCATGGCATTCAATTCGTCCAGTCGAGCACCACCTTGCCGCAGTTGCCGGATTCCATCGCAGCGAAGCCTTGTTCGAAGTCGGTGTAGTGGAAGCGGTGGGTGATGATGGGTTTGATGTTCACGCCGTTCTCCAGCATGACGCTCATCTGATACCAGGTCTCATACATCTCGCGGCCGTAGATGCCGTGGATGGTGAGCATGTTGAAGATGACCTTGTTCCAGTCGATGGCGATTTGTTCGCTGGGGATGCCGAGCATGGCGATCTTGCCGCCGTGGCACATGTTGTCGATCATATCGCGAAAGGCGGTGGCGTTGCCGCTCATCTCCAGGCCGACATCGAAGCCTTCCTTCATGCCGAGCTGCTTCTGCACGTCGGCGATCTTTTCGGTCTTCACGTTCACCGCCCGTGTCGCACCCATCTGGCGGGCGAGATCGAGCCGGTAGTCGTTCACATCCGTGATGACGACGTGGCGTGCACCCGCGTGTTTCACCACCGGGATGGCCATGATGCCGATGGGGCCGGCTCCGGTGATCAAAACGTCCTCGCCCATGCATTCAAAGGCCAGCGCGGTGTGCACGGCGTTGCCAAACGGGTCAAAAATGCTCGCCACCTCCTCGTCCACGCCGTCGCGATGATGCCACACGTTCGTCATCGGCACGCTGATGTATTCGGCGAAGGCTCCGGTGCGGTTCACGCCGATGCCGACGGTGTCTTTGCAAAGGTGGCGGCGACCGGCGAGGCAGTTGCGGCATCGACCGCAGACCACGTGGCCCTCGGCGCTGACGATTTCGCCGGGATGGAAGTCGTTCACGTTGCTGCCGACGGCGACGACCTCGCCAACGAACTCATGCCCGACGACCATCGGCACCGGAATCGTCTTCTGCGCCCAGGCGTCCCATTTGTAGATGTGCAGGTCGGTGCCGCAGATGCCGGTTTTGCGGACCTTGATGAGGACATCATTGATGCCGACCTGCGGCTCCGGGACATCCTGGAGCCAGAGTCCGCGCTCCGCTTTGGCTTTGACGAGTGCTTTCATGGTTGTGTCGGTATATTGGACGCACATCCGATAAATTGGCAACCGCTATTTCCTGTTTTACGGAAGAGATTCCATTATACCGGTCAAACCAGTACTTGGCCGATCAGATGGCCAAAGTCGCGCTCCAGTCGTTTGCGGCCGGGAATCTCCAATTGATGCGGATCGAGGCCGAGCAGATGCAGGATCGTGGCATGCACGTCGGTGACATAATGCGGATGCTCCACGGCGTGGAAGCCGAGTTCGTCGGTGCTGCCGTGGATCGTGCCGCCTTTAACGCCGCCGCCGGCCATCCAGACGCTGAAGCCATACGGATGATGATCGCGGCCGTCGCTGCCTTGTGATCCCGGCGTGCGACCGAACTCGGTGGCGAAGACGACGAGCGTGTCGTCGAGCAAGCCGCGTTGCTTGAGATCCTTGAGGAGGCCGGAAATCGGCTTGTCCACCTGCTGCGCGAGCATGGAGTGATTCTTTTTGAGACCGGAATGCGAATCCCACGCGCCCGCAGCACCATCGCCATGCTGGAGCTGGATGAAGCGCACACCGCGCTCTGCGAGACGACGGGCGACGATGAGCTGCCGTGCGAAGGGCTCCGTCACCTTGTCGTCCATGCCATAGAGCTTTTTCGTTTCCTCGCTCTCCGTGTCGAGATTCATCGTCTCCGGCACGGCCGTCTGCATGTTGAAGGCCAGCTGGTAGCTTTTCATGCGGGCGGCGAGCGTTTTGTCGCCGGGATACTGTTGGGCGTTGAGCGTGTTGAGCTTGTGGATGAGATCAAACTGCGCCGCCTGCTCCGGTTTGCCGACGGCAATCTCCGGCGCGGCGAAGGTGAGCGGGTTCTTCGGATCGACCTTGATGTTCACCGCGTCGTAGGCCGGGCCGAGGTAGTGCCCATCACGAATATCAAAGTAACGCGGCCCCATGTTGATGAATGAGGGCAGATTGTCCGTCATCGAGCCAAGGCCATACGTCACCCAGGCGCCGAGCGTCGGCACGCGCGGCTCCAGCATGTGTCGGCCGCTGTGGAACTGCACCTGGGCGCCATGATTGTCGTCAGTGGTCCACATGCTGCGGATGAAGGCGATCTCGTCCGCGCAGGAGCCGATGTGCGGGAACCAGTCGCTGATCTCGATGCCGCACTGGCCGTACTTTTTGTAGCCGACTTGCAGCGGGTAAATCGTCGTGCGCTGTTTGCCGTTCGCATCGTTCACCACGACCACGCGCACCTTCTTGAGCTTCTCCGGATCCATCACGGACTTGTAGGGAGTGTCGCTGATCGACTTGCCCGCATACTTCGTCAGCATCGGCTTCGGATCAAAGCTCTCCATGTGACTGACGCCGCCGCGCATGAACAGCCAGATCACGCGCTTCGCCTTCTGCGGGATCACCGGCAGACCGCTCGGCTGCTGCCAGCCTTCCTCGGCCTTCAGCATGGACGCGACCGCGATGCTGCCGAGTCCGCCGAGGATGTCGCGGCGGAAGAAAGGCGTGGGCTGATGCGTGAAGTTCATCGCAGGGTGACGAAGTCGTTATGATTGATGAGCACCTGCAAAAGCAGGCTGCGATTCTGTTTCAACGCCGCGAAGCCCTCCAAACTCGCCAGCCGCTCGGTTTCCGTTGGCGGACGACCGAGCACGGCGAGGAAGGATTGCGTCACAAAAGGCTCCGCATCGAGCTTGCCGAGCTTCGCGGCCAAAGCGTCGGCGCATTCGCGACTGAGCTTGCTGTTGGTGAGTGCGAGCGCCTGCTGCGGCACAACGCTTTCGTTGCGGCGGTAGCATTCGAGGACGTTGCTGTTGTCAAAGACGGCGAGGAAGCGGTGCTCGGTGTCGGCGTTTTGGACGAAGTAAAGCGAGCGGCGCGGGCTGGTTTCAGACGACGCGGGATCAAGGCTCGGGCCACCGAGGGTCAGATCGAGTTTCCCGGCAAGGTGCAGCAGGCTGTCGCGCACGACTTGGCTTTCCATGCGGCGCGGATTCATGCGCCAGTAGGAAGCGTTGTCGGGATCGGCGGCGATCGTGACTGCATCAGCCTCGGCATTCGAGGAACTGCGGCGATACAGCTCGGACAGGACCATGGCACGATGCAGATGCTTCATGCTCCATCCGTTGTTCATGAAATCGACCGTGAGCGTGTCGAGGATGTCCTGATGCAGCGGCGCAAGCGAGCGGCGGCCAAAGTCGTCCATGTTCGCGACGAGCGGAGCGCCGAAGTGCCGCATCCAGAGTTGATTCACGAGCACGCGGGCCGTGAGCGGGTTGCGCTTGTCGGCGATCCATTTGGCGAAAGCGAGTCTGCGGCCCGTGCTGTTCTCGGGATAGGTCTGCACGGTCGCGTTGGTGCTTTCCTCCGGGCCTTCCTGTGCTTTCAAGCTCGCGGGCAAGGACGTGTAAGCCTCGCCGGGTGTCGCAGCCTTCTTCTTGGCGTTCTCCAGTGCTTCACGGGTGGCTTTGGTCTTCTTCTCAGCGTCCTTGGCCTTCGGGTCGGCCTCGGCTTTGACGAGATCGACCTCGGCCTGTGCCAGTTTGTAATTTGCCTCGGCCAAAGCGGCGGCTTGGGCGAGTGACTTGTCCTGTTTGGCCTTATCCGCGGCAAAAACGGCGTGAATCATCGCGGGTTTGGCCTTGGCGGCAGTGAATTGTTTTTCAGCGAGTGCCACGGCAGCCTTGGCATCCGCGAGTGGCACCGACTTGTCCGCCGTGGGCTCACGCATGACCGCATCAGCAGCGAGTTCGGCGAGCTTGAAGCTGTGAAACTCGACATCGGCATCGAAGGCGGAGAGCGACAACGCACCCTGATGGCGGTTCTGCGGCAAACGATAAGCGAGAATCGGCTCGCCATTGATGCTGGCGTTGATGAGCTGGCCGCGCACGCGCAGATCGAGCGTGTAGCGCACGTCCTGCGAGATCGGCCGTGCCACTGAGCCTGCGGGTGGATAGCTGGACTTGCCGTCGTTGCCGATGGCCACCTGAATCTTCGATCCGCCGCTGACGGCGCTCATGTAAACCATCACATCATCGCCATCCGCGCTGTCGAAGGCGATACCGACGGATTTCCATTTCTGCCCGCCGCGAATGGTGAAGCTCAAACTGGCCTCGAAGTCGGCTGGCGGCGCGGATTTGAGACGCAGGGCACGGCGTTCGGCCCCGGTTTCATGCTGGCGCACACCTGTGGCTGAATGTTTCCAGTCGCCTTTGAGAATCTCCCACTGCTCGGGCTTCGTGGCGGTAAAATCATCGCTGACGAGCACTTTGGGCGTTGTCACTGGCTTCGCAGCGTGCTGGGGGGATTTGGCGAGTGCTTGGCGCGCACTTTCGAGCGCTTTTTGTGCGGCGGAGATGTCGCGCTCGGCGGCGCGGAGGTGATCTTCGAGCACAAAGGGCAGCAGCGCCGGTTTGGCGGATGCAGGCGGCAGTTTGACGGATGCTGGTTGGAAAGAAGCGAACTCCAGCACCTGCGGAGTGCCGGGTGTCAGCGGCTTCGACTTGTCCTCGTTCTTCTCGTCGCCACGCACATGGCGGAAGGTCGGTTTGTCGAGGTGGAGGTCAAAGACACGCGGCAGGCCGTTCTTCTCGAAGTCAGTCTCGCCTTTCCACGGATCGAGGCGCACATGCAGCGGCTCGAAGATGGCGCGCATGCGGTAGTAGTCGGCCTGCTCGATGGGATCGTATTTATGGTCGTGGCACTTCACGCACTGCATCGTCAGGCCGAGGAAGGCGCGGCAGGTGTGCTCGATGGTTTCATCGAGCCAGGTGGTTCGGTTGAAGAGGTAGTAGCTGCGAGCGAGGAAGCCGGTGGCGCGCAGGTTGTCGCGATCCTCCGGCGCGAGTTCATCGGCGGCTAGCATCTGCACGATCATCTGGTCGTAGCCTTTGTCGGTGTTGAGCGACTCCACGATCCAATCACGCCAATGCCATATGTGCTTCTGCGAATGACGAAGCTGCGCGCCAAGGCCATACCAGTCGCAGTAGCGCCAGATGTCCATGAAGTGGCGTGCCCAGCGTTCGCCGTATTGCGGCGTGCCGAGCAAATGATCCACCACGCGTTGACGCGCCGGCATGGAGGTGTCCTGCAAAAACGCCGCGATCTGTTCCTGCGACGGTGGCAGGCCGATGAGATCGAGATACACGCGCCGCAGCCAGATCTCCGGCGCGGCTTCGGGCTGCGGTTTGAGTTTCTTGGAAGCGAGTCGTGCTGCGAGCAGCGCATCGACCGACTTGCCGGAAGATTTAGGCACTTGGTAGGCCCAATGCGCGCGCGGATCGGCCTCGGGCTGCTCATTCGCGGGCGCGGGCGCTCCGGCGGCGAGCCAGGCTTTGAGTTTCGCGATCTGCTCGGTGTTGAGCATGGAGCCTTCGCCCTCGGGCGGCATGCGGTCGTCCTTGTCGGTGGTGGTGATGCGTTCGAGCAGCAGGGAATGATCAGCGGCGAGAATGTCGCCATTCTCCCCGCCCTTGCGCATCGCTGCGGCGGTGTCGAGGCGCAGATCGGCTTTCTGCTTCAAAGCACCGTGGCAGGCGTAGCAGCGCTCTTTGAGCAGCGGCTTGATCTCCTTTTCATAATCCACCGCCAACGCAGGAAGCGCCATCCAAGCAAGCGCGAGCACTCCTCGTGTCAGGAGGATGCGTGGAACTGGATTGGGCATGGCATTCTTCATGGGCAAAGCGGCCAAGACATTACGCCGCTGGGGGAAGAACTCTTTGCTGTCCAAAAACTGGCTTCCCAAGCCTTGGAGCGTCTGCCATCCTGAATTTCTCATGCGCCCGCTCCTTTTTGCCGCTCTCACGCTGTCATCGGTTTTTGCCGGAGACACTACCGTCATCGAAAAAACACCCGGACTTATCGGCTTCTGGACGTTTGGCGAGGAAGCCGGGCAGAAACGCGTGTCGCAAGGCACGAAGGAAAAACATCCGCTCAGCGAGGTGAACGGGCCGATCAAACGCAGCACCGGCGGGCCGTTCTCCGGTTATGCCGCCGATTTGAATGGCAGCCAGTATTTCGAGATCAAGCACAGCGAGACCGGCGACCTCAACATCAGCGGCAAGGACGCGCAGGTCTCGATGTTCGCCGTCGTGCGCATCGTGGACCTCAAAAAGAGCCGCACCATCGCCGGCATGTGGAGCGAGGGCAAAGGCGCGAACGACGACACCGGCACGCGGCAGTATGCGCTGCTCATGAATATGCCAACCTACGGCGGCAATCGCCAACTCGTGCCACACATCAGCAGCGAGGGCGGTGTGACGATGCGCGCCGACGGCACGAAGTTCCCATGGTGCGCCGATTACGCCGCCACGAAACGCGAAGTGCCGGAGGAGGAGTGGTGTACGCTCGCCTTCACCTACGATTCCAAATACCTCCGCGCCTACATCAACGGTGTTCTCGATGAGCGGCAGCTCGACGCCGTCAAAGACAAGCGCAACGACCCGTATTTCACCAAGGAAGGCCCCGATGGCAAAGATCGCGGCATGAACCCTTACTACCACGGTCGCGGCATCTTCAAATACGATCCGGCTGTGCATGCGAAGACGAAAATCGCGCCGTCCGACTTCACCATCGGTGCCCGCATGGCCGTCGGTTCGATGACTGGTGAGGCGACCATTGGCCGGTTTGGCGGCCTGGCGGTTTTCAACCGTGCTTTGAGCGATGCAGAGATCCAAACGCTGCACGCAGCGGCTGGAGTGGAGGCGCTCAACGCCATGCCGCCGCCGAAGCCGGTGATCTTCCGCCATCCCAAAGGCAGTGTGACGCTGGAGGGTGAAAACGTGCTCTACACACTCGACGGCAGCGATCCCGCGACGAAATCCAATCCGTATCTCGCGCCGATCGCGCTCGCCAGCGGCGGCACGGTGAAGGCGTGTTCATTCTGCAAAGATCGCAAATGCATGAGCGAGGTCGCGACGATGGTTTACGAGCCATTACCCGGCCAAAAGCCTCTGCCCAGCACCGTCGTGCCCGTCACGCAGGACCGGAGCTGGCCCAGCTACGACTGGCAGAAGCGCCACGAGCTCACCAGCGCCGCCGTGAAGCGTTCGAAGCCGCAGATTCTCTTCATCGGCGACTCCATCACTCATTTTTTCGGCGGTGAGCAGTTCGACAGCTACGCGCTGCGCGGACAGCAGACCTGGGGCGAATTCTA
>DAORHS010000133.1:0-9233 GCA_035438165.1 Prosthecobacter sp. | reverse complement strand
TCTTCATCGGCCACGGAAATCCGATGAATGCGCTCGCGGATAACGGTTACACGCGCGCTTGGCGGTCGATCGGCGAAGCGATACCCAAACCGCAAGCCGTCTTATGCATTTCAGCTCATTGGTACATACCTGCGCTGGCGGTAACAGCGATGGAGCGACCTAGAACGATCCACGATTTCGGCGGATTCCCGCGCGAGCTTTTCGAATTTCAATATCCCGCACCTGGCTCTGCGGAATTGGCAGAACGTGTGAACGAACTTCTCGGCGGAAAGGTCGCAATGGAAGCCGGACAGTGGGGACTAGATCACGGAACGTGGTCAGTGCTCTGTCATGTTTTTCCGGAGGCGGACATACCCATCGTTCAACTGTCGATCGATGAAACAAAGCCGGCCGCATGGCATTACGATACCGCGAAGAGCCTTGCTCCTTTACGTAACGAGGGGGTTCTCGTTATAGGCAGCGGAAACCTTGTCCATAATCTCCACGCTTATGCGTGGGGCGATCAAAGCCGTGAGCCATTCGATTGGGCACTGCGTTTCGAACAAAAAGCGCGCGAACTAATGCTCTCCGGTGATCATGCACCGTTGATCGGGTACGAGTCGATGGGTAAAGACGCGCATCTGTCGGCGCCAACGCCGGATCATTACCTGCCGCTGCTATACATACTCGCACTGCAGGCCGACGAGGATGAAGTGAGTTTTCCTGTAGAGGGTTTTGACGGCGGATCGATCTCGATGACGACGGTGATGGTCAGATAGATCAGGCGGTTTCGTCTGCGGCCGAAGAAAGTTCCTGCGATTCCTCTTCAGGATGGTAGGTCTTCAACCAGAGAAGGTGTATGGTAACGCCGATCGCGATCGCGAGGAGCATTAACGTTACCCAAAACTTCCCACTCACGAACCAGATACTCACGCCGATCGATGCCCAAAGGATCAGGATCGTGCTGGCCTTTGAACGGGCGGTCATCCCACGGCCGTCCCTGTAATTCTTGATATAGGCACCGCACCAGCGGTTATTCAGAAGCCAGGTATGAAACCGCTCAGAGCTTCGCGAATAGCAATACGCGGCGAGAAGCAAAAAGACGGTTGTCGGTACAAGCGGCAAAAACATCCCGATCACACCCAGTCCCACAAAGACCGAGCCCGCAAAGATCAAAAATGCTTTTCTGATGTCCATAACTGCCGCTTCAAAAAATTATAGCAATTTTTTTCGAAGCGGCAATCCTCATCATAGTTCGGCCTGGTTCAGCGGTTGCTCGCCATGTCAGCCCGCATTATCGGAAGGCTTTTCTTTACAAGGCTTTCGGTTATCGCTTCTACGCAGTCGAGGGCCGCGAAACTTCCTGTCGCCGAAGCGCTTCCGGTCATACCCGTGCTCAGCATCTTGCTTCCGGCACCTAGTTTCGAATAAGTGATCTTCGGATATTCGAGTATCTCGCCCGAAAGGCTGCATTTTGTCTCGCGTCCTTCCTTTACAAGCTTCGACACCTTAAGTCTGATCGTGTAGCCCTTGGGATTCTTGATTTTGTTGGTCGTAAAAGTCGGATCTTTCTCGATGACCTTTACGACGACTTCCTGCATTTTCTTTTCCAGTACGTCTGCCTTATCACCGGCAAGTCTTGCTTCATAAAGTTTTTCTTTCGGGTCGCTGTTGTCTGTATGTATGTAGATCGGGGGCATATTAATTCCTCCATATAATGGCCTATTTACGCAGCAGAGAATGATCTCCGTTGCCGCAAACCAAAAGACGACAAAACCGCTCAAGACAGGACAAAAAAGGGGAATATCGAAATATCCAGGGTGCAAACAAAAACAATTCAACTCTCCTCTTGACAATAGTCGTGACAACAAGTATTGTTATCCCATGTTCGAAGAAATTCAACATCAATTGAAGCAGACCAAGCCTTTCAGCAGCCGCGAGGAAGCGGTATATCTGGGCATTCAGATCATCGCGGACGAACAGCGTGGGAGGTTTAACGATCTCTTCAAGTCGAAGGACCTTACGGGTGCCCAATACAATGTTTTGAGGATCCTGCGCGGAGCGGGAACGGCAGGTTACTCATGCCGCGAGATCGGCGAGCGGATGATCAATCGAGATTCGGACATTACCCGAATGCTCGATCGGCTTGAGGCTCGAAAGCTGATCACCCGCGAACGGCAGACTGACGACCGCCGCGTGGTGCTCACCTTTATTTCAAAGGCCGGCCTCGCGCTCTTGTCGGAACTTGACCGTCCGGTCGAGGAGCTGCACCGGTCGCTTTTGGGACATTTGAACCAAAAGGAGCTTGATTCGCTCTTGAAGCTTCTCGGAAAGGCATGGATGATGCGCCAGGAGAGCACCAGCAGGCAGAGGCCGATGCCGGCAAGCGTGCCGTAGATGACCGCCGTCGGCGGCATGAGGTCGATCTTCAACTGCTTCTGCAGCGCCTCCTGGGTAAGGAGGCCGTTTTGGATCAGCGTCCAGGCCGCGAAGCAGGTCACCGGGGCGATGATCAACAGCAGCAGCCACTCCCAGATGCGTTTCACCTTCATCACGGACCGCAGCAGGACATAGCAGGCCAGCAGGCCGGCGGCGATGAGACTGACCGGCCATTCGGCAAAGGTGGTGAAAACGCGGGGCGCCCCCAGGCTCACGAACAAACCTCCGAGCGCACCACCGGCGGACATGAGCAGGTAGAACTCCGTCAGCCGCCGCGGGGCGGGCTTCAGCCGCGTGAGCTCGCCATGGCAGAGCATGCAGCCCAGGAACATCGCGCCAAAGGCCCAGCCCAGTTCCCAGATGAAGTTCGGCGTGAGGTCGATGCTGCTCAGATGGACCGTCTGTCCCGTGAGCTTCGTCACCCACGGCTCCACATGGGTGTGCATCGTCTTTTCAAACGTCGTCCAGAAGGGCTGCTTCTGCAGACGCTCCTCGGTGCAGGTGATGAAGAGGATGGGCAGGGCCAGCAGCGCCCACAGGGCGCAGACGCGCGCATACCAGCGCTCGTGCTCAAAGCAGATGATGAAGGTCAGCAGGTAAAGGCTCAGCGGCACCACCCACAGGAAGGGAATCACCGCCACGTCCTGGCAGACGTGGTTCGTGGCCGCCAGCAGCACGCAGCTCGCCAGCGCGGGCAGCAGCACCCACAGGACGCGCCGCAGCCAGCCGGGATGATCGGCCGCCTTGTCGATGACTTCAGGCGGCCTGGCCTCTGCGGCGATGGCGTGATGGCGGTCCATCCACACGCCGGAAAGAGAGAGAATCACGAAAGCGCCAAAGCCCACGGCCCACAGCGTCGTCTGCTCCACCACATCCCAGTGCACTTCAAAGAACAGCGGGTAGCTCAGCAGCGCCGCCAGCGAGCCGATGTTCGAGAGAGCATACAGCCGCCAGGGGTTCGCCCCGCCGCTCGTGCGCGTGAACCACACCTGCACCAGCGGGCTCGTGCTGGAGAGCACGAAGTACGGCAGCCCCACGCTCGCCAGCAGCAGCAGCAGGATGCGGAAGGCCGGGTCTTCATTCCCCGTGGGCTTCCATGCCTCATTCGGCGCGATGGGCAGCATCGCGATCGCCGCGCCCAGCAGCACACCGTGGAGGATGCCCTGCCAGCGTCGTGGCAGCAGTGTCAGCGCGTGCGCGTAGGCATAGCCGGCAAACAGCACCACCTGGAAGAACAGCATGCACGTCGTCCATACCCCCGGACTGCCACCGAACCACGGCAGGATGAATTTGCTGATGATCGGCTGCACCTGAAACAGCAGGAAGGCGCTCAGCAGGCTCAGTGCCGCAAGGATCAGACCGGGGACGACACGGGAAGGGGAGGAGGACATGGGGAGGGTGAAAACGCAGGCTCACACATCGGTTTCTTTTTGGGAAGTAAAAAGGATGCAAGAGAGCGGGAATGACGAATGACGAATGAAGTCCGAATGTTCGAAGGGCGTTGCGGCTTCGTCATGGATTCTTAATTCCTCATTCGGGTTTCGTCATTGCCCCGCGTCAGGGGCGCTTCATCATGCCGCATGCCGCAGCCGCCCCGCCGTCCCTTTCGCCCTCGTCCTTCACCACCGCGTGAGCACGGCACCTCGTGGGAAAAGTCCGCCGACTGGTACGACCGCATCATCGGCGAGCGCGGCTCGGAGCTCTATCAGGCCGTCGTCATTCCCGGTGCATTGAAACTGCTCGCTGCGAAGCGCGGCGAGCGCGTGCTCGATCTCGGCTGCGGGCAGGGCGTGTTCTGCCGGGCGCTGGCGCAGGCCGGCTGCCAGGTCACCGGCGTGGATGCCGCACCGACCCTCATTCAAAAGGCGCGGACGTATCCCGTGAAGCCCCCGGTGCGCTACCTCGCGCGTGATGCCGCGCAGATCGAGGACCTCGGCGAGTTCGACGCCGCCTCCGCGATCCTCTGCGTGCAGAACATGGAGCACCTCGATGTCGTCGCTGCCGCTGCCGCGAAAGTTCTCAAGCCAGGCGGCCGCATGCTCTGGGTGGTCAATCACCCCGCCTTCCGCATCCCGCGCCAGTCGAGCTGGGGCATGGACGAGCCGCGCAAGATCCAATACCGCCGCACCGACGCCTACAGCAGCACGCTCAGCATCCCCATCGTCATGCATCCCGGCAAGGCCGACAGCGAAAGCACGACATCCTTCCACCGCAGCCTGCAAACCCTCACCGCCACCGGCTTCAGCGCCGGCCTCCGCCTCGCAGGCATCGAAGAATGGTACTCCCACAAGGAAAGCCAGCCCGGACCGCGGGCGCGTGCGGAGAACCGCGCCCGCAAGGAGTTCCCGCTGTTCCTCGCGCTGCTGTGGGAGAAGCCGTGAGCTAAAGAACCGCCGGGCAATACTTCAGTCACCTGCATCACTGGCATTCCCCTTGCTTTCATTATTTTTCACCGGCGGGCCGCTGCCGTCTTCACGACGTGGCTTCGATTGCAATCGAACAGCTACTTTTTCCAAGCCGGGCCGACCGGCTCTGGTGCGGGCAGTTTGAAGTCCGAGGACAATTCCTTGCCGGTTTCATTGTCTTTCATGACAACCCCTTCGACCTCACACTCGATCTCAAACGCCTCGCCCTGGTTGGTTTGAATACGGTTGCCGCTGATCTCGCTCTCCAGCGGCGGGAGTGCGGCCTTTTTGTCGCCGCTCATGCCGATGAGGATGTTGTGCGCGCAATTGACAAAAGTGTTGTTCGTCACCTTCGCGCGTTTGACCTGGAAGTAGCCGTTCGGGACGGAATGGGGGATGCCGAGCATGAAACACATCGCGCTGCGCTCGTTATCGCCGGTCAGGCCGTCAAAGAGGTTGCCGGTGACGACGTGATCCTCGCCGATGATGCGCACGCCGCCGCTGCCTTTGGCTTTGTCGCCGAGGAAGACATTGTTTTCCACGACACACTTGTTCCCATGGCGCAGCGTGAGCGTGCCGGAGACAGCTTTGAAGGTGTTGTGGCGGTAAAGGTTGCCGCAGGATTTGTTGGAGATGCACTCGGCCTCGCCGTCGCATTTTTCGAAGAGGTTGTGCTCCACGATGCAGGCGGCGGTTTGCATCGAGGTCTTGCTGTCGCCGAGGCGGATTGTCTCGCCGCCGTTCTTGCCGAGTTTCTGGCGCGGGCCGAAGTGATTGTGATCGATCTGATGTCTGCCGTGATCCTTGGCTTCTTCCGAGAGCCAGACGACCATCGTGGTTCCCTGCGTCGTCTTGCCGGCGATGTAGCAGTGGTCCACGCGGTTCCGGGCACCGTAGATCGAGACAAACTGGGCGGATTCCACTGATGTGAGCTGCGTGTCATTTGTCACCGCGCAGTTGGTGATGCGGCAGTCGCTGGCGAGCTGCTTGGAGTCGAGGCGCAGTTCGAGGACCTGCGCGCCCGTCGGATTCTGAAACCACAAACCATCCACCACGACGTGCGCCCCGCCCACCGAGCGACGCGAGTCACCCGTTAACGCCACCTTGCCCCGCGTCTGCGCCTTGATCGTCACCGGCTTCTCCTCCGTGCCTTCCGCATGAATCTTCAGCCGCACATCGGCCCAGGCGCCGTCCTGGAGGATCAGCGTGTCGCCAGGCTGAACCTCCTTCGCCACTGCGGCAAAGGCCAAGGCATCGGCGACGAGGATGTCTTTGGCCGACGCAGATGCAATCAGGATAAAAAGGAAAGACAGGTGTTTGTGCATAGCCCTATCAGAAACGGCGGGAGACTTGACAGCAAGATGGATTTCCTGCGGGCGGCTTTGAAAGCCCCCAATCGGAACATCCCCTCGTTAAATGCTGTTAGCATGTTGAACCTTCAACCCCGTTGTCTCACGTTCATTTCACGACCTATGGCCTGAACTGCCTGAGCGAGATGCACCGCCTCCGTTACTCAGAGGTGGACTTGCCGAGGCGCTTCAGGCGCTCGTCGTTGTCGAGCTTGCGCATGGATTCCACCTCGCGGTGGAAGGCTTCGAGGTCGCCGCGCTGCTGCTGGAGGAGGCGCTCGAAGCCGGGAACCAGGGTGTAGTAGGTGGCGACGGTGTTGATGCGGGCGTTGTTCCAGGCGCGGGGGTCCGGCCGGCCGCTGAAGCGGACGTTGGGCCGGAGGTTGCGGGCTTGGTCGAGCATGTTCTCAAAGACGCGGCGCTTGGCCTGGCGCTCGGCCTCGGTGGTGCGCCAGGTGCGGGCATAGATGGCCTCCAACTGGTCCCGTGTGTCGAGCATGAGGTGGATGACCTGCCGGTTTTTCTTCCGCTCTGTCTCATACTTCCGCAGTGCGGCGAGATCGCCCTTGGAGCGCAGCCAGCGGCGGACGCCCTCCTCGGCGTTGGCAGTGGCGAAGGCTTCGTTGAAGTCGGTGTCTCCGGGGATGAAGACCTTGGCGTGGGTGAGCTCGTGGAAGATGAGCTCGGCGAGGTCCGCATCGCTGCGGTGGAGGAAGGTGTTGAGCACGGGATCTTTGAGATAGCCGAGCGTGGAGTAGGCCTCGACGCCACCGACGAAGACATCGTAGCCTTTGTCTTTGAGCCGTTTTGCTTCCACGATGGCATCTTTCTCCTCAAAGAAGCCGCGGTATTTCAGACTGCCGACGAGGGGATACCACCATTGCTTGCCTTCGACGGAGAACTCCGGAGCGGCATAGACGACCCAGACGACGTAGCGCCGTTTGAGGTCGCAGTATTTGCCGAAGCTCTTCGTGGGCAGATGGAGATCGCTGGCGGCATAGGCGCGGAGTTCTTCGATGAGGCGCAGGCACTGCTTCACATGGGCGCTGACGGAGGCGTCGGCGAGGACGTCGGCATTGGGGCGGGATTGGCGCCAGATTTCCAACTGACCGCCGACGGCCTGCGTGTAGAACTTCACGGTGCCGCATGAGCAGACCAGCAGGGCCGGGAGGAGCGCGAACCAGTTGCGTGCGATCATCATCGCTCCAGTGTAGCGGCTCATTTCCAACCGCAAACCGCAATGTCCTTCATCCACGACGATTTTCTGCTTTCCACAAGCTCCGCGAGCCGGCTGTACCATACTTTTGCCAAGGACGAGCCGATCCTCGACTACCACAATCATCTGCCGCCGAAGGACATCGCACAGGGCCGGCGCTTCAAGAACCTCTTCGAGATCTGGCTGGAGGGCGACCACTACAAGTGGCGCGCGATGCGCTGCAACGGCGTGCCGGAGAAGTTCATCACCGGCGATGCCACGCCCTTTGAGAAATTCAAGGCATGGGCCACGACGGTGCCGCACACGCTGCGCAATCCGCTCTACCACTGGACGCATCTGGAGCTGAAGCGCTACTTTGACATCGACGATCTGCTCAGCGAGAAGACGGCGATCGCCATCTGGGAGAAGACCTGCCTGCAGCTCGACCGTGCGGAGATGGGCACGCGGAACATCCTGCGCAGCCAGAAGGTGAAGGCGCTGTGTACGACGGACGATCCCACGGATGATCTGGCCTGGCACCGGAAGTGCGCGGAGGACCGGTATGAAGTGGGCGTGTACCCGACCTTCCGCCCGGACAAGGCGCTGGCCGTACACCAGCCGGAGGCCTGGAATGCGTGGTGTGACAGACTCAGCGCCGCGAGCGGCATTGAAGTGAAGAGCTATGCGTCATTGCTTGAGGCCTTGAAGCAACGCCATGATTTCTTCCACAGTGTCGGCGGGCGTTTGAGCGACCACGGCCTGAACTACTGCCATGCGAACTTTGTGAGCGACGCCGAGGCGGAACGCATCTTCCAAAAAGCCCGCGGCGGCAGCGCGGCGGACGCCGTGGAGCACGATCAGTTTGCCAGCAACGTCATGCTGCACGTGGGACGCCTGAACGCGGAGAGGAGCTGGACGATGCAGCTCCACCTCGGCCCGGTGCGCAACAACAACAGCCGGCTCGCCCGCGAGATCGGCGCGGACGTGGGCTGCGACAGCATCGGCGACTATCCGCAGGCGGAGACGCTGTCCCGTTTTCTGGACCGTCTGGACACGGAGAACGCGCTGCCGAAGACGGTGCTCTACAATGTGAACCCGGCGCACAACTACGTCTTCGGCACGATGGCTGGAAACTTTGCCGACGGCACCACGCCGGGCAAAGTGCAGTTCGGCTCCGCGTGGTGGTTCGTGGATCAGAAGGAGGGCATGGAGTGGCAGATCAATGCGCTGAGCAATCTGGGCCTGCTGAGCCGCTTCATCGGCATGCTCACGGACAGCCGCAGCTTCATGAGCTTCCCGCGCCACGAGTACTTCCGCCGCACGCTGTGCAATCTCATCGGCGCTGACATCGAAGCCGGCCTCATCCCGGATGACGAGGCGCTCGTGGGCGGCATGGTGAAGAACATCTGCTACGCGAACGCGAAGGAGTATCTCGGTCTGAAGGTGGCGTAGGCCCGCGCCTGAAGAGGTGCAAGAGGCGAAAGGCCGACTCCGGTCCTTTTCCACTTTTCGTTTTCCGGCCGCTACTTCGCCAGCTCCCGCTCGACCGCCGCCTCCAACTGACCGCGCACATTCGTGCTTACGAGCTTGCCGTCCTTGCCCACCAGCCACATCGCGGGGATGCTTCTGATGCCGAAGCTGCTGGAGATTTTATTGTCCCAACCCTTCCCGTCAAAATACTGCGGCCATGGCATCTCCTTGTCTTTGATGAAATCCGTCAGCTCTTTCTTGTCCGAATCCAGGGAGATGCCGATGATTTCAAAGCCCTTTTCATGCAGCTTGTTGTAAGTCGCCAATACGTTGGGGATCTCCGCCACGCAGGGTCCACACCACGTGGCCCAGAAGTCGATGAGGACCACCTTCCCC
>DAORHS010000132.1:0-9251 GCA_035438165.1 Prosthecobacter sp. | reverse complement strand
GGGCCGTGGCCGAAAAAGGGATCGACTGGTTCTATGCCGGTGAGTTCGCCGCCAAAACCGAGGACTGGATGAAGACCAACGGCGGCATCATGACCGTCGCCGACTTCGCAAACTACACCGCCCCGGAACGTGAAGCGATCCGTTCCAAGTATCGCGGCTACGACCTCATCACCATGCCGCCTCCCAGCTCCGGCGGCGTCCACGTCGCGCAGATTCTCAACATCCTCGAACACTTCCCGATCCGCCACTTTCGCGCCAGCAGCCGCATCCACGTCATCACTGAAGCGATGAAACTCGCCTTTGCCGACCGCGCCTACTGGCTTGGCGACCCCGATTTTGCCAAAGTCCCGCGTGGTCTCGTCGATCCCGCCTACGCCGCCGAACTCGCCGGAAAGATCGATCTCGATCACACCACGCCGGTCTCCGGTCACGGCATGCCACCACACTGGGAGGGCGATGTCTTCGGCAAACACACCACATTCCTCTGCACCGCCGACGCCGAGGGCAACTGGGTAGCGCTCAATCAAACGATCAACACCGCCTTCGGCAGCAAGGTCGTCATCCCCGGCACCGGCGTGCTCATGAACGACCAGATGGATGATTTCTCAGTGCAACCAGGCGTGCCCAACGCCTTCAAGCTCATCGGTGCCGAAGCCAATGCCGTTGCCCCCGGCAAACGCCCCCTCTCCAGCATGAGCCCGACGATTGTGCTGAAGGACGGCCAGCCCCTCATCGCCACCGGCGCCGCCGGCGGTCCCACCATCATCACCCAGGTGCTGCTGCTGCTCACCCACATCATCGACGATGGCATGCTCCCCGCCGAAGCCCTCGCCGAGCCCCGCTTCCATCACCAGTGGAATCCCGATGAACTCAAAATCGAAAAAGCCTTCGGCGACGGTACGCTCAGCCGCGTGAAAACCCTCGGCCACAAACTCGCCGAAAGCTCCAGCTTCGGAGCCTGCCAGGCCATCTTCTTCGACCGCGAAAAACAGCTCTTCTTTCCCGCCCATGATCCCCGTGTGCCGGGCAAGGCGGACGGACGCTGATTAGTCTGTCTCACGCAGTTTTCTGCGCAGCGTCGCCCGGTTCATCTTCATCGCGGCGGCAAGACGTGTCGGTTTGCCGTCGAAACGCTTCAAGAGCGTCTCTAGCATCGACGTCTCCACCGTTTCGAGCAGATCATCATACGCGGGCATCGTTTCATCCGGGCCGGTGGTTTTTTGATCCAGCCAGGCGGAAAGGCTGCTCTTCATCGTCTCCTCAAGGTGATTCGCCTCACTTTCATTCACGACGGAGGCGGGAAGATGATGCGGCAGGACCGTGCCACCGTTGCACACGGCCGCCGCGTGAGTCATCGCCGCCTTCAGTTCCCGCACATTGCCGGGCCAGGAATGCGCCTTCAGCGCCGCAAGCGCCTCGGCGGACAGCACGCGATCACCCAGAAATGCCGCCGCGAGAGCCGGGATGTCGGAAATGTGCTCACTGAGCGGCGGCAGCAGCACCTGAAGCACCGCCAGCGAGTAAAAAAGATCCTCCCGAAACTCCGCCGCCTGCAAGTCTCCCGTAGCGGCGCTGAACAGGCGTGCTTTCACCCCTCCCGCGTTCAACCGGTGCATCAAGGCGGCCTGCAGAGGCTTTGACCATGTGCCGATTCCATCGAGAAACAGAACCCCTCCCCCAGCTTTGGCAACGGCCTCGTCCAAGGCCGCTACCACACGGTCCTCCGCCCATTCATCGGCCCGGAAGACGATCAGCGGTTCATTCGCCCGTGCGCTGTGGCGGTGAATCACCTGCGCACCGAGGCTTTTGCCGCTGCCGGGCGGACCTTGCAGCAAAACCGGCGCGTCACAGCCGCTCGCCTGGGCGATGACGGCAAAAGCGCGCTGCATCGGCTCGCTGGCGCCGATCATGGTGGTTTCCTGGCGTGATCCGGCTTTGGCAGGTGTGAAAACGCCCCGGATCGTGCGCTGCATGTCGGCCAGATTGAGCGGCTTGAGAAAGTACTCGCGTGCGCCGAGCCGGCGCGCCTCCAGCGCGGTGTCCAGCGTGCCATGCGCGGTGACGACGAGCACGGGCGGCGGTTCCGGCAGCGCCTGGATTTTCTTCAGCACCTTCAGGCCGCTCATGTCCGGCAGCCCGACATCGAGAATGATGAGCGCAAAGTTTTGCGAGCCAAGTTTGTCGATCCCGCCCTGCCCACTTGCCGCGACGACCGGTGTGGCCTCCAGGCGGCGCACCACGGTCGAAAGGGCGGCGGCCAAGGCGTATTCGTCTTCGATGATGAGAATGGAGGGAATCATGCGGCAAGTGAGGGGAGCGACACGATGATCACCGCTCCGCCCTTGGGGTCATTTTTCAATTCAATCCTTCCCCCATGCGCCACGATGATGCTGGAGACAATGTTCAAACCCACGCCCATGCCGCCTTCCTTCTCCGTGAAAAACAGGTCCGTGCCGTGAGCGAGTGCCGCATCTGAGAAACCAGTGCCGGAGTCGGAGAAGCAGACGGTGACGAAACTTGATGCCAGCCCCTCACCCGGCCTCTCCCCGAAGCGAGTTTCGTCTGATTGCGATGAGCCGGGGCGGGGAGAGGAGATGTGTGATGGAGCACTCGAAACCAGCCCCCCCTCTCCCCGCCCCTGACTTGCTGTAACATCACCATTGGATTCGGGGAGAGGCCGGGTGAGGGGCGATCCATTCGCGTCGGCTGAAATTCGCAGCTTCCCACCACGCGGCATCGCCTGGATCGCATTCACGAGGATGTTCCGGACGGCCTGTGAGAGCCGCTGTGAATCCCCCATGACCCAGAGCGCTCCAGGAAGATCGAATTCCACATCCACACCGGCATGCCGTGCCTGCGCCTCGAGATTTCGCGCCACCTCGCGCACGCATTCGACCACATCGAGCCTCACGAGTTTCGGCGGCATGGGATTGGCGAGATGCAGCCATTGATTCACCAGCCCGGCGATCACTTCAGATTCGCTCTCGATCATCTTCAGCGCCTTCGCGTCCTCTCCATCGCTTGGCGTCATCAACTGCGCATGCAGTTGGATCGAGGCCAGCGGGTTCTTGATGTCATGCGCCAGGCTCGTCGCCACGCGTCCAAGCATCGCCAGACGCTCGGACTGCGCCCGCTTGAAACGCTCACGGGCCAGGATCCAGCCCACGAGGCCGGAGACGAGCCAGAAAAAGATCAAGGCGTTGCGCGTGGCCGGATCACGCATGGAGAGCGAGGAGGCGACCGGCTTGCGCGTGAAGATCATGTCGTTCTTCTCATCCAGCCGCACCACCCACGTGTCTTCGCTGCTCGAAAGGGACGAACCCGCCTGACGAAACTCAATCCGCATGCCGAGCAGTTGCTCCAGATCACGCGCCAGCTTCTCGCTGCGCGGCAGGTTCATACGCCGCACGAATTCCGCATCCGCCTGGGCCAGTGCCTGAAACAATCGGCTCGACTCCTCGCGCTCGCGCTGCCGCAGCCACGCCAGCAGCAGCAGTGACCCCGCCACAATGAATGCGAGAAAGCCGAGGCCAAAGCTGAGACGAAGCTTGTGTGAAGAGGCGGGCACGTCTTACGGTTCCGGCAGCGGAGCGCTTTTATCAATCGGCTTGTCCTCCCAGATCGCTTCACCGGTGGAGGGCTCATAGGTCAGCACACGGCTCTTGCTGCCGGGGGCGGGACCTTTGTCGATCTTCGGCAGCCACTTCGCCAGCTCAGCCTTCTTCTCGCCATAGTTCGAATCCCCGGCGAGATTGGTCCACTCGTTGGGGTCGTTCTTCATGTCGTAGAGTTCTTCGCTGCCGTCGGCATAGTGAATGTAGCGCCAGTCCTTGGTGCGAATGGTGTGGTTGCCTTGATTGTGCGTGGTGATCGCAGGCCATTCGCGCGGCGCATCCGCATTTTGAAGCTGCGGCACCAGGCTGTGGCCTTCGAGATCGCTGCGTGCAGGCATGTTTGTCAGGGCGAGCAGAGATGGGAAGATGTCGAGCAGTTCCACCGGACTCTGACAGACCTGACCTGCCTTGATGCCCGGTCCCGCAAAGATGAGCGGCACCCGAGTGCTGCGTTCCCAGAGGGTGTTTTTGCCGCTGATCAACTTTTCACCGAGATGCCAGCCGTGGTCTCCCCACAGGACGATGATCGTGTTGTCAGCACGGCCCGTGGCTTTCAACTCCTGCATCAAACGGCCCACCTGGCTGTCCATGAAGCTTACGCAGGCGAGGTAGGCACGCACCAGCGGCTTCCACTCGTTGTATTTGCGCAGCGTGCTCAAGCGCGGCTCCGGCAGCTTCCAGTGGAGGAAGTCGGCGAACTTCGGCAGATCGGCGCGGTCGTCTTCTTTGACCGGAGGCATCTTCAAATCATCCATCGGATAGAGATCGAACCACTTCTGCGAGGCGAAGCACGGCACGTGTGGCAGGCGAAAACCGGCGGCGATGAAGAACGGCTTGTTCGCAGGCGCCCGCTTGAGCGCGCCAATGGCGGAGTCGGCGATCTTCCAGTCGGCGTTGTCCTCATCTCTTTCGGGAAACACGCCCCAGTCCATCGCAGGATGACGATCCGGGCCGGGAAGACTGGCGATCGGCTGTTTCGGCTTCGGCATCGGACCGCGGTTGCCCCATTCATTGAACTCAGTGGCCTGATCCCCGCCGCGCATGGATCCGTCGTGGTAAATCTTGCCATGGGAGGAGGTGAAATAGCCCGCCTGAGTGAAGGTCTGCGGCAGCGTCACGTGCTGCCTGGTCTGCTCCACTTCGCGAATGCCGGGAGCGAGACCGTAGATGCCGGTGCTGGAAGGCCGCAGCCCCGTGAGCAGCGAACTGCGCGAGGGATTGCACAGCGGCGCCTGGCAGTGCGCGCTGGCAAACAGCGTTCCGCTCTTTGCCAACGCATCAATCGAAGGCGTTTTCACCTGCGGATGCCCGCCCATGCAGCCGATCCAGTCGTTTTGATCGTCGATGGCGATGAACAGGATGTTGGGACGCGAATCGGCGGCGTGAACGACTGTGATGGAGAACAGCGAAAAGGCGAAGATGGCAGCGAATTTCATGAGACTGCCATGAACGATGCCAGGAGTCCGAAGATTGTCACAAATCGTCGTCACTCACGTCATCGAAGGCTTTTCGACCTGCCACAGGCAGCCCCAGCCGCAATGCGCGGGCGTCTTCGACATGCTCGGTGAGCAGACGGCTGCTTCTGATCAGTTCAGGCGGCAGCGGTGCAAGGAGAGCGTCGATGATGGTCGGCTGCCCATGGGCGTCGCGCATGATGTTGCCATAATGCAGATCACTCATGATCCAGGCGGTTTCGTGCTCCCACAGAATCCAGGTTTGCCGCTTGAAACGAGCCTTGCACGGCACAGCGTGAATGGTGTTCACCGCAGTCTGACGATCTGCCTCAAAATCAAGGTATGCCGACGCGAGCGGCTGTTTGACGACGAGATAATCAAACATGTAGTCCAGGCCGACGATTTCGGTCGGGCAGGCGCCTGCATCATGAAGAACCATGAGTTTTTCCATCGTCTGGAGCAACGTGGCATCCTGGGTGAACATCTCGAAACTTTCAGCATCTGATGGTTCGATCTCAAAAGTCTTGCCCAGGCCGCCACTGCGAAAGAGTGGAAACAACTTGTACACGAGCCGCCACTGATCGTCCGCGAAGGGGCATGCCTCCGCGCCGGTTTTGAGCGGACGCAGCGTCGAAGATTGCAGCATGTCATCCGCGTCATGGGAAATGCCCAGCGCGGCGAGATCGATCAGCGGGACGCCCCACTGGCGGGATCTTGCCTCAACAAGGGCTGCCCAAGCATCAGGCGCATACGATTGCCGCGATGGAGAGTCGCGAGTTGCCTCCTGGATGCCTTGCGCTCGTCGTCGGTTAAGGGCAGAGCAAGCTGATCGCTCGCCAGGGCCGAAGACTGCGCCTTGGAGGGCGGTTTCACGTCCGGTGCGGAAGTCGAAGAAAGTTTGTTCTGAGCGGCGGTCATTCACGAATGATGCTGGTGACGTTTATGGAATCGTCAAGAGCCAGGCCCGTCAAGAAAGCGAATTTTCAAGCCGCCACGTTCGGCACAAGGTGCTCGGCGGCTTTGGCGGCTTCGGCACGGAGTTCGGGATTGAGGTTCTTCTGCTCGAATTCGCGGCACCAGCCTTTGATCTCGAGTTCGTTGAAAATCTTGCCAATCACCCGACGCAGCAGGCCCTTCAAATTCGGAAGCTCGACCTCCTGCAGCGAGCGAATGGCCACTTCTTTGTAGCTTTCGAGCAGCGTCATCGCCTTTTCGTGCGCACCACTCTCGAGCGCCCACTGGCGGATCGTCGCATTGTCAGGCTTCGCTTTCGAAGCGCCATTCCAGAGGGCTTCCATCTGGTCTTTGACCTCGCCCTTGCCTTTCTCGCGCAGAAGCGACAGCACGATGCTCGGGCGCATATTCCATTCGTTGCCGGCTGCGGAGTCTTCACCAAGATCATCAAGGTCGTCGCGGATCTGGTAGGCGATGCCGAGGTTCTCGCTGTAAGCGTGAAGCACATCGGCGCATTCGTCGAGCTGGCCGGCGAGCGCGGCGCCGACTTTAAGGGCGACTTCAAAGGCAGGCGCGGTCTTGCTGCGGAAAATTTCGAGCACCTGCGTGCTGCTGAGCGCCACGGGATGGCGCGTCCACAGCAGTTCCGCCCCCTGGCCGATGCACAACTCACGCTGGCCTTCGGCGGCGACAAGAATGGCGGCGCTGCGGATATGCGCGGCAGCATCGTTGTCGGCGAGGAGTCGATAGCCTTCGCCAATGAGCAAATCGCCGATGTTCAAGGCCACGGGAATGCCATGTTCGGTGTGCAGCGTGGTTTCACCATAACGTTCGGCGTCGCCGTCTTCGATGTCATCGTGAACTAGCGAGGCTTTGTGGAAGATCTCGACGGCGATGGCGGCTTTTTTGACGGAATCAGAGACCGGGCCTTCAGGATCTTCACGCAGCGCCTGATAGGCGGCGACGGTGAGAAACGGACGCCAGCGTTTTCCGGCACGGGCAAGCCATTCGCGAGCGATGTCGTCGCTGTGGCCGCGTGAGGGGCCCATGAGCGCGTCGAGCGATTCACGCGTGAACCACGTCTTCACTTCATCATGAAGCGCGTTGAGATTCAGGCGGCGTGTCTTGTCGTCGCTGGTGAGGTGAATGTAATCCCAGACCCAGTCGATATCGACGAGCGTGTCGATGCAGTCGTCCTGCAAAAGCGGCACCGCGACGGCTGGAATGGCGGCGGCTTCGATGTAGGGGAAAGTGCGCTCAAGAACCGGCAGGCAGGAAATGCCGACGATGGCCTCGATCTTGCCGGTCTGGATGAGAGACATGACGATGGCGCTGCCTTCGGCGACCAGCACGGCGTAACCGAGCTTCTCGGCCTCGTTTTGGAAGTCCTGGATGGAGCAAAGACCGCACTGCTTGCAAAGCAGGCCGAATTCATCAAAGGGAGCCGGGCACTTGCTTTCGACGCGCAGGCACTTCGGCATCAGCAGCAGGCGTTTTTCAAACGGCACGGTGGCCAGCGATTCGCGCCAAGTCTCATTCGCCAGCAGTACGCCGACGTAATCACGATGGATCTTGTCGATGGCGTGGATGGTGATGATTTTGTCCGTGTGCTCCTGCAGTTCGGCCAGCGGCACGGGCGGGACGAGCTTCTGCTCTTCCGCGTAATTGCGCACCCAGGTGAGAATCTGATCCCGGTCCTGCTTGGTCTGCGGGATGTTCTTCTTTGGCTGGCGGATGCGGCGGTTCAGGCCGGGAATGGGCGGCGGAAGAGCGGCAGATCGAACGAGGACGGTGGACATGAGGGGAAAGACAGATGGCCGGAGGCCTTGATGAGAATGAGTGAGCGCTTTAACCGTGCGAGGGGGGCAATGTCTTGCAGATATTGCGACAGAGTGTGCGAATCTTGCGCCGCCGCGGGGAACAAGCCCGAAGGACGGTGTTGCAATGAGGGCGGAGCCTGATCTTAAACCACCGTGCTCCGACCGTTCTTAGGGGCGTTTTTTGGGGGTTTGCTCTCCGGAAGGCCTTCATCTTGAAGGATGGTGTCTTGGGGGAGGGGTTCGGCGCCATCCTCCCCTTTGGGATCTGGCTCGGCAAAGGGCGTGGCTTTTTGATAAAGCTTGAGGCGGCCGGAAAACTCCTCTCCCAGCTTTTTGCGCTCCTCCTCGGGCAGTTCCTTGTCCTCGCTGAGCAGGGTGATGCAACGCTTCTGCCAGAGTTCCGCCTCCTTGAACTCGCCGTTGCGGGCCAAGGCGGCCGCCATGGTGTCGATCATTTCATAGGGCTGCTCATCGCTCTGCACGACCTCTGCGACAAGCTTGAGCGCACGGCGTGCGAGCAAAACGGCGTTTTCTCCGTTGTGCAGATTGTCCTCAGGGCAGGTGGCCAGAAACCAGGCGAGGTTGTTCGAGGCCCAAGGGTCCTCCGAACGCGCCGCACGCCGATACCATGCTCCCGCACGCCGATAATCCACCGGCACCCCCTGGCCAGTGTAGTACAAATTCGCCAGACGAGTCATCGCAGGCACAAAGTCCAGTTGCGCCGCCTTCAGATACCACAGCGCGGCCTTGGCCGTGCTCTTGGCGACGCCATCGCCACGCTCCAGCTTCGACGCATAAGCGGTCTGCGAAGGCGGGTTCCCCTGCTCGGCCGCCTTCTTGAACCATTCTGTGGCCTTGGTCGTGTCCTTCTTCACACCTTTGCCTTCCTCATACATGGCGGCCAGGCTGTGCTGGGACAGCGCGAAACCGAGTTCCGCCGAGGTGCGGTACCACTCCGCCGCCTTGGCGAGATCCTTCTTCACCCCGACCCCGTCCTCATAAAGGGTGCCCAGCACATGCTGAGCACGCAGATGTTTTTGCTTCGCCGCCTTCTCGATCGACTTCACTCCTTCTTCGAGATTCTTCTTCACCCCTTCCCCCGTAATCAGGCGCAGGCCGAGTTCGAACTGCGCGTCCGCATCGCCACGATCCGCCCAGCTTCGCAGTTCCTTTTCATCCACCTGCTGGCCCACAAGTGTCGCGGGAATCCAGAGGACCGGCGAAAGAAGGCAGGTGAGAAGAGTCAAAAGGCGGCGCGCTTGCTTCATAAGGCAAACTACGTCCCGCAGACGGCCTCTCAACCATCAAAATGCATGGGAAATGGAAGTTCCTGCCTCAAACGTCTCAGTTTACCACCTTCAAATCTGGCCGGGCCTTGCTGAGGGCATCGCGTCCCGCCTGAGTGGTTT
>DAORHS010000131.1:0-9255 GCA_035438165.1 Prosthecobacter sp. | reverse complement strand
GTCCTTCGGTGTCCGCGCCTCGGTCAGCCCCGCTGACGGGCCTGCCGGTGATGAGCGGGGGGGTGTGACGGACGCCTTCACTCCCGTGGCGCATTTCCTTTTCGGGGACACTGGGGCGGGGGCGTGACGAACCACAAGACAAAGGGCTGGGCAGGAACGACTCGGCCATGCGTTCCTGCACGTCGAGATCACCTCCCTGAGAGGTGTTCAAGGCGGTGTTGATGAGAGGATAGGGGCCCGGGTGCCCGCAGGCCGCGGTGAAGCCCGCGAGCGGCTGGTCATCCCTGAATTCGAAACCGGTGAAGGGATGGGGGCGGCGGTCGTCCTTGCGATGGGTGGCGCCGCCGAGGTAGCAGCGCACCAGGCGGTTTCGGTAGAAGTGGTTCATCGAAAACTCGTTGAGATCAACGCGCCACACCAGGGCTGCACCGACAGACAACAGGCCTCCGAACACAAGCCAGAAACGGCCCCAGCCGCCATAACCGCCGTTGAGCGTGTTGAGCAGCAGCGGGTCGTTGCCCTGCGGCGAGTAGCCTTCGGGCGTCAGCATGAAACGGACGATCCAGGCCGCGCCAAACAGCAGGCCGAGGAAGACCACGAGCGCTGCGTTGTCGAGGTTGAGCACGGGCGTTTTTTTCTCGTTGGTGCCGCTGCTGGACTCGCCTTTGCCGAGGAGCAGCGTGCTTACCAGGGTGATCAGCCAGCCGGTGATGACACCGCCCTGAACCCACGCGCTCAAGCGGTCTCCGATCCAGTCAAAGATGATGGGACTGAACAGCACGATGCCGCACGCCGCAAGGATGGCGAGGCTGTAGATCATCAGCCAGGCGCCGACGCGGCTCCACCATTCGCGGATGTTGTCCAGCATTCGCCGTCCGCTCAGTCCGAGCGCCAGGATGAGCATGAGCATGTATTTCAGCACCATCATCGCAGGGCCAAGCGTGGCGGCCAGGCCGATGCCGATCTCGAAATGCTTCTTCGAGGCTGAAGGCGTGAAGTTGGCGTTGAGCTGGCCGCCGGCCGTTTCCACCGCCACATGCACCGCCGGCTCCGGATGAGAGAAGGAAATCTGGGTCTCATAGAAGCTGCGGACGGCCTCATCGATGAGGTACAAGCTGAACAACGATCCGGCCACCAAGGACCAGTAGAACATGAAGCGCCAGAGCCCCTCCTTCTCCTTCATCATCTGCCTGCACCAAGGCGCCCAGGTCGTCTTCAGCGGTCCCGGCCCTTCAGGAGCTGGTTCATGATGCCGCAGATGCCGATAGTGCTGCATCAACCAAGTTTTCATCTTGGTCGAGAAAGGCCCGCCGCGTGCGTCTTGTGCCTCCCTGTCCTCTTTGAGCCACATCAGCCGGTGGGCCATGAGCACGACGATGAGAGTCAGCAGCAGCATCCAGGGCGACCCGAGGATGGTGGACTGCTCCACGCCCCTCCACCAATCTTGCAGGCTGGCCACTTTGAAGACTGCTGCGGAATCTGCTTCCACCCACCAGCGCTGGAGTTCCTGGGCGCTGGGCGTCAGCCAGCCCAGAAGCGAAAGGCCGCCGTCAACGATCTTGTGTTCGGCGATCCAGGTCTCCTGCGCGTTCAAGCGCACATGGTGCAGCCAGAGCCACGCGGTTGTCAGCAGGGCTGCGGCGACTGCGGGAAGGACGATGCGGACCTGGACACGCTTTTGGTCGATGGGTTTGATCGACGCGGCATTCACGCGGCCTGAGTCCACCTTCTTGTCATCCATAAAAAGCCCGATTTCCTTTCGTGCCTGCCGGTAGGCCAGAAAGAAACAGCCCAGGATGGCCAGCGGGAAGAGTCCTTCCAGCCAGCGGAACGACATGACGCCGTCGTTTGCCTGCGCCAGCGGGCCCAGATGGTCGCCCCGCTCCAGCAGCCACGGAATGCCGTTTACCACGCGCAGCCACAAATGCGGCAGCATGAAGCATGAGGCGACGACGCAAAACACCATGGCCTGGATGAGCATGGAGTTCCGCAGCCAGATGGTGACGATCGTCCATGTGTCGGCGCTCATGACGCCGGGATCGGGATTGAGATAGTGGCTGTAGCGGCGGAGATGGGCCACCTGCTCGGTCGCCTTGTCACATACTTTGCAGTCGTCCGAAGGCGTGGTTGCAAAGGACGCGCCCGAAGTCTTCTTCTCCTGCATCTCACGTTTCCGGTTGGCCACAAACCACGACCCGATGTAACCGCCGCCCGAAACGGTGGAGAGGTAGTCGATGAACTCGATCAAGGGACGCGTCAGTTTCTTGGTTCCCACCGGCAGTTCCAGCCGGCACAGCGTCTGCAGGGCGCCGAGCGCGAAGGTGGCGCTGCGAATGCCGCCGCCTGACAGCGCGAGACCGACGGCCGGAGCTTTTCCGCCGCCGGGCATGCCCCGCCTTTCCCGTTGCGCGGAGATTTCATCCCTTTCCCGGGCCAGCATCTCGTCTGCGGTTATCGCAGGACTGTCTGGGGCGCTTTCAGACGGGTGCTGAATGATCACCGGTTCGTGATCGCGAGAGACCTCGGCTTTTTTTGAGCTCATGCTCCGAAGCATGCCGAGAAATGCATCGAGGCGTCAATCTCAAATTTGACCCGGAACCCAAACCGGCGGCAGGGCTATTTCTTCCAGTGCCGCGTGGCGAAATTCAGATACTGCGTCCAGTCGTAGTCGGTGACGTCATGTTTGCCGGTGCGGATGTGGTAGCCGATGAAGTCGCCGACTGGTGTGTCGATGGCGGGTTGTTCATCCACGACGATGCCTTTTTCACCGAACAAGGCATAGACCGGGCTGGCGAATTTGCCGGAGAGGAACTCGCCTTTTTGATCCGCCCAGTGGTCTTCGGCGGCGCTGGCGATGTAGATGGGCCGTGGCGCGGCGAGGGCGATGAGCATGTGCTTGTCGATGGGGCATGCGGCGGCGTTGTTGGAGTAGCTCGCATACTTCGGCGTGAACCAATGCGGGAAGGCCTTGGTGATGATGGCGGTGGTTTCACCGAAGTCGCGGCGCATGAGCGCGGCGCCGCCTTCGCCGGAGTCGTTGGAAATGACGACGCCGAAGCGCGTGTCCTGCACACCGGCCCACAGGGAGGTCTTGCCGAGACGTGAATGGCCGATGACGGCGACGTGCTTCGCGTTGATGAGCCTGTCTGTTTCGAGGTAATCGACCATGCGGCTGAGCCCCCAGGCCCAGGCGCCGATGGCACCCCACTCGCCGTCTTTCCAAACGGTGTTTGCGCCATCTTTGCTGACGGCGGCACGCAGGCCGTCCTTCCAGCCGTCGGCGTGGTCGGGTTCGATGTCGCCGTAGTAGCAGGTGGCGACGGCGAAGCCGCGGCGGAGGATCATTTCGAGCGGCCAGCGGCTGCTGGAGGTGCCGCGTGAGGCTTCAGTCGCGCGATGATCGACGATGCCCTTATCCTTGCTGTCGCGCATCCAGCGCGTGGAGATCGGCACGTCGTTTTCAGGGCTCACCGCCTGGTTGCCACCGAAACTGAGGCCGACAAAGCAGGGCGCGGCGCGGCCGCCATTGGGAATGTACAGCATCACATCCATGCCCTGCCACGCGGGGCGGCTGGGCAGCGAGATGTGGATGAACTTGCGCGTGGCGAGTCCGCCGAGGGCATCCGTTTTTGTCGCGGTGACTTCAAACTTCGGCGTGCCGATGTCGGCGGGCGTTTTGCCATACACGTTGTCTTCAAAGAGCTTCAAGATCTCGGGACGACGCTTGCCGGTCCAATCCTCGGCGGTGCTGAGCTTCAAATCGGGCAGCGGATCGTTGCCGACTTTGGCCTCGTCGTAGTTCACGCCGGGACGCGGTGTTTGAGCAATGACGGAGACAGTGAGCAGGAGAAAGAGAGCGGTGCGCATGGTGGTCGGGAAGGAACGTGGCGGAGAACGAGATTTTAACCACAGGGGTGTAAAGAGAAGAACGCTGTGTGAATTGTGCGTGTCAATTCCGGCCAGGTGTTGTTTGATCGGCAGCCAATCATGGAATCCTCCTCCGCACTCCCACCGCCTCTGCCGCAGCCGGCGTTTTCCACGTGTCGTTATTCAAAGACGGGGTTTGTACTCGCGGTCCTGGTGATCGCCGCCTGCGCGGTGTTTGTCGTCGGCAGACAGACGGTGCACCGGACGGAACGTGAAGCGGGCGTGCGGCCGAACCGTATGCTGGAACTGATGGCGCGTTATGCCGTGGGCGTGAAGGGATTGCTGTTGAGCGCGGGGCAGCCGAATGCGGAGGTGACGAAGGCGATGCAGGAGGACATGGGGCAATTCGCACGCACGGATGAGGATGCGCTGCGCCTGTTGATCTTGAAAGGCTGGCTGGCGGACGCGTGGCCGGTGGCGGCGGATCTCGACGCCCTCGCGGCGAAAGATACGGCGCTGCGGGCGGACGTGGCGGAACTGAACGAGTTGAAGGCAACCCAGGGGCAGAAGGATGACAACGAGTGGAAGGCATTCAAGCGGCGTCACGGATGGATCGCAGATCTGGCGCGTGCCCAGGCACAAACGGAAGATGCTGACGCACGAAAGGTCGTGGTGCAGCAGGGCATGGGAACGGCGATGGTTCTGATGGGCTTCAGTTTTCTGGGAATGATCGCCGCAGTGGCGGGGCTCGTGGTGATGATCATGGGCATCAGGCGCTGGCGTGCGGGGAAACTGCATCTGACGCTGGCGCTGCGCAGCCGTGTGCAGGGCGGCGTGCTGGTGGAGGGCTTCGCGATCTATCTGGCACTGTTTTTGTTTTTGCCGTGGCTGCTGCGTTTGCTGCCGGTGCAACTGCCGGGCTGGGCGGCGTACGGTCCTGCCATGGCGGCTTTGATTCTCGGCGCGGTGTGGCCGCTGCAGCGTGGCATGCAGAGACTGCAATGGCGTGAGGCTCTCGGACTGCACGTCGGGCAGGGGGTATGGAAGGAGATGTGGGCGGGTGTTCAGGGCTGGATGGCGGCGCTGCCGCTGCTGGTGGCGGGCATGATCGCCGCCTCGTGGATCATGAAGTTCACGGGCGAGTTTCCATCACATCCGATTGTGGACGTCTTCGCGGGAGACGGCTGGGCGAAGTTTGGCGCGGTCATGCTCGCGGTGGTGTGGGCGCCGGTCTCGGAAGAGATGATGTTTCGCGGCCTGCTGTTTCCAGGATTGTCGGCATGGATGCGCTGGCTGCTGGGCCTCCTGATGAGCGCGTTCGTGTTTGCCGTGATTCATCCGCAGGGCTGGGCTGGCGTGCCGGCGATCATGGCGCTGGCGGGCACGTTCTCCCTGCTGCGGATGTGGCGGCACAGCCTGATCGCGCCGATGACGGCCCACGCGCTGAACAACGGCATCATGTGCCTGATGATGCTGCTGCTCTGGTGAGGGTTAAAGTGCCCTCAATGCGGCCAGCAGCGCCGGGCGCGCCTCGAACAGGCCTTTGTAGCGGCAGAAGTCGTCGGACATCGTTTCCAGCGTTCGTGCGAAACGTGGCGCCAGATCTGGCACGGCGGCGAGGTGGTCGAGGCGATGGTTGGTGACGCAGATGCCGAAGAGGATCGCATTCGTATCAGGCAGACGGGTGAGGAACTGCTGTTCGAGACGCAGCCAGGTTTGATCGAGCGTGGCGCGGGCGTCGAGCCGCCTGATCGGATTGGCGGGATGCTGATTGAGCGCGGGATCGGCGCTGAGTCCCCAGTTCTCACGTTCCCACGCGACATGCGGGACGAGGCGCGTGAGGAAGGTGCTGATTTGAGATCCCATGCTGCTTTTAAGACCGGGGACCGGTGCATGCACGTCATGCAGCGGCCTGCCGATCTTGTCTTCCAGTGCCCAGCTTGAAGGGAAAACGACCGCGCCTCCGATCACGGGATGGGAACGTGCGGCATCGCCGGAAAGCACGATCCAGTCGGGTTCGATGTCACCCGCCGCCTGAAGAGGCGGACACGGGGGAAGATGCTGCAGCGACCGAATGCAGGTGATGGCTTCGCTCACGGCCTCTTCACCCTCGGGAAGGATTTGCAGATAGCGCTGCGGCGTCTGCGCGAGCCATCGGCGGCGTTCGGCGAGAATGGATTCGGCCTGTGGCGAGCGCTGCCAGAACTGGGCGGCATCACCACGCCGCAGGTTCATCTGCATGCGGTGATCCGCGTCGGGGAAGAGGCGCAGCCAGTCGGGGGACGTCATCTCAGGAAGCTTCGGCGGGCACGGCTGGAAGTTCCTGGACCTTGGGGCGCGCGAGGAACCAGCCTTTGACGTCCTCGACGGCGATGTAGCACAATGGGACGAGGAACAGGGTGATGATGGTGGCGAACAGACTGCCGTAACCCATGGCGACGGAGACCGGCGTGAGGAACTGCGCGTGCGTGGCCTGGGCGCCGTTGCTGAAGAAGAACGGCGCCAGCCGGGCCAGCCAAGTGCCGTCGAAGATGAGCGGGACGAGGCCGAAGAAGGTGGTGATCTGGGTGAGGAAGATGGCGCGGAAACGCAGCAGGCCGCCACGCTGCACGGCTTCGCGGATGGGCACGCCTTCGTCCTTGAGATGATTGATCTCATCGACCAGCACGAGCGTGTCATTCACCACGACCCCGCAGACCGCCAGCATGCCGAAGGAGCTCATGATACTCAGCGGCAGGCCGTGGAACAGATGGCCGATGACCGCACCCACCACGCCGAAAGGAATGACGAGCAGCACGATGAAGGGCTGGGTGTAGCTGCGGAACGGGATGGCCATGAGCGCGTACATCGCGGCGAGCACCAGACCCACGGAGACGAGCATGCTCCAGACGCTCTCCTTCTGCACCCGTGCCTCGCCTTCAAAACTCCAGCGGATGTGGCTGTGACCGGCGAGCAGGTCGTTCATGAAGGTGGTGAGCCCGGCGCGGAGGATCGTCATGTCCGTGCTCTTCTTATCCACGTCGGCGGTGACGTTGATGGCCCGGCGGCGGTCCACGCGTTTGATGCTGGTGAAGGATTTCACCACGCTGGCCTCGGCGACGCGGTTGAACGGCATCTCGAGTCCGTCAGGCAGACGCACGCGCATGGAGTCGAGCGTGGCGAGGCTCTTGCGGTCTTCACGCGGCAGGCGCAGCATGACTTTGACCTCGTTGCGTCCGCGCTGGATGCGCTGCACTTCATCGCCATAGAACGACTGCCGCACCTGGCGCGCGAGATCGTTCACGGTGACGCCGTGCTGGCGCGCCTCAGGCTTGAGACGGAGCTGGATCTCGCTGCGGCCGGAGTCGAGCGTGTCATTGACGTCGAAGACGTTGGGGATCTGCAGGAGGTGTTGTTTGATCTTGTCGGAGAAGGTGAGCATCTCCACCGGATCGGTGCCGGTGAGCTGGATGTTGATCGGATCACTGCTGCGCATGATTTCGGCGCGGAAGGTGAGTTCTTCGGCACCGACGATCTGGCCGATGCGCTTGCGCCACTCGTTGGCCATTTCGACGGTGTCCGCGGCCATGGGGCGTTCTTCGGGGCCGAAGGTTTCGATGATCACCGTGCCGACGTGGGACTGCCCGCTCTTGGAGCCGCTGCCGCGGTAGGAAAACGTGCCACCGGTCATGGCGACGATTTGATTGACCACGGAGCGGCCGTCCGGCGTGCTGTATTTCTTCTGCAGATCGGTGGCGATGTCGTAGATGCGGGAGATCTGCGCGTCCGTGACCTCCACCGGCGTGCCTTCGAGCATGGTGAGGCGGCATTCGACGCGCTCGCTCTGAATGCGCGGGAAGAAGGCGGTGGGGATGCGGCCGCTCCAGTAAAAGCCAAACATGAGAAACAGGCCGCCGAAGAGCAGGGCGAGCATGGTGTAGCAGTTCGCCACTGCAAAGCGGATGCTCGGGCGATAGACGGTGTCGATGAACCACTGCAGCGCGCGGCCGGACATGTTGTGGACGGGCTCCAGCAGGTCTCCCGCACGACCGAGAAACGGATGCGCGAGATGGCTGGGGAGGATGAGCTTGGTCTCCACCAGCGCGATGAGCATGACGCAGATGAAGACGATGCCGATGGGCTTGAACATCGAGCCCCAGTCGCTGCTGTCCAAGGCCATGGGCAGGAAGGCGATCACGGTGGTCAGCACACCGAAGGTGATGGGCACGGCCATGCGCCGTGTGCCGGTGATGGCGGCGTCCAGCGGCGTCATGCCGCTGCGTCTCAACTGGTCGCAGTACTCGCTGATGACGATGGCGTCATCGACCACGATGCCCAGCACCAGGATGAAGCCCATGAGCGAGGACAGGTTGATGGTGATGTCGAGATACGGCATCAGCGCGAAGGCGCCGAGGAAGCTCATGATCATGCCCACGGCGACCCAGATGACCGCCTCCAGCCGCAAAAACAGGCCCACGCAGATGAACACGAGGATGAGGCAGCTCTGCGCATTTTGAACCAGCAGGTCGATGCGGCCTTTGACGATCTTGGAGCGGTCGTTCCAGTAGTCCAGGCGCACGCCGCCCGGCAGGCTCTTGTTGGTCTCCTGGATGTAGGCTTTGACGCGTTCACCGATGGTGATGGCGTTTTGATTGCCCTCACGCATCACGGTGATGAAGACGCAGCGGCGGCCGTTGAGCTTGGAGGAGAGCGGGTTCTCGTTGAAACCGTCCACGATCTTCGCGATCTCGCCCAGCGTGACCTTGGTGCCGTCGGGACGTGAGACGACGGGGATGCGCGCATAGTCCTCCCCGGAGTAGGCGCGGCCGCGCGTGCGGATGGAGACATCCCCCGCCTCCGTCTGCACGACGCCTGCGGGAAGATCGACGGCGCTGCTGCGGATGGCGCTGCTGAGCGCTTCGAGCGAGAGGCCGTACTTGCGCAGGGTCTCCTCCTCGATCTCGATGGCGATCTCATCCGGCCGCACCCCGGCGAGCTCGGCATGCGAAGCACCGGGCAGGGCGGCAAGATCATCACGAACCTGCTCCCCGAGGCGCTTCAGATCCCGCTCGGCCATGTCGGCGCTGAGAATGACGGAGATGACGGAGTGGAAGGAGTCATCCACCTGAATGACGGGCTTCTCCGCGAGGGCGGGAAAATTCGAGATGGCATCGACGCGGATCTTCACGTCTTCGAGCACCGTGCGCGGGTCGAGGCCCTCCTGAACTTCGATGAACACACTGCCGCCGCCGGAGCCGGCGGTGGAGTTGATGTGCTTGATGCCGCCGACCTGCTGGATGGCCTCCTCGATCTTCAGCACGATCGTCTCCTCGACCTCCTCCGGAGACGAGGCCGGGTAGGGCACGTTGATGGAGATGAAGCGGGAGGGAACATCCTGAAACACCTCCA
>DAORHS010000130.1:0-9279 GCA_035438165.1 Prosthecobacter sp. | reverse complement strand
CTGCTGTTCGCGTTCGCCGCGCTGGGGTTGCGCCGCAGAAGAATCGTGTGATTTCACATGCCAGTTTGAGAGCTTCGCGTTAGTTCGCCCATGCGCTTTTCGCTTTTGCTGCTCCTTGCCTTCATCACATCGGTCTCAGCGGCCGAACTGCCGCTCCGCATCACGATTGCGGGCGAAGCCGGCCCCTACACGAAGGAACGCTGGAAGGCGGACTGGCCGGGCTGCGAGTTTGAAGGCGGCGTCAAAGACGGACGCATCGCGGTGGTCGGGCGTGATGCGCTGAAATGGCTGCGTGTGAACTTTGCCGTCGGCAAGATCGGTCCCGAGGAGGGCGGCGCGGGCTGGCGCATGCCGTTTGGGAAACACGAGGCGGCGGAGATGAGCTACACGCTGCGTTTCAGCAAGGACTTCGACTTCGTCAAAGGTGGCAAGCTGCCCGGTCTCTGCGGCGGGCCGGAGAATGTGAGCGGCGGACGGCCTGCGAACGGCAAAAACGGCTTCTCTGCACGTCTCATGTGGCGCCGGGACGGCCGTGGTGAGGCCTACGTCTATCACAAGAACCAGAAGGGAAATTATGGCGACAGCTTTGCCTTCCCCGCCGACTTTCCCTTCCCCACCGATACGCCCGTCAAAGTACGCCTCGCCGTGACGATGAACACGGTGGGCAAACGCGATGGCACCCTGCGCGTGTGGATTGATGACAAGCTGCTCGTCGAGCACAACGATATGGAATGGCGCAGCGTGGACAGCTTCGGTGTGGACGGCCTCTACTTTGAAACCTTCCACGGCGGCGGGGACGAGTCCTGGGCGCCGACACGTGAGTGCTGGGCGGAGTTTGCAGAGATAGGGATCGAAAGCGCGGCCGGTCTTTCAAACGCCGCCAAATGAGGCATTGACCTTTGGTTCCCAAATTCAGACACTCCCGTCAATTCCAACCAGGGAGGTCATCATGAACGAACCACAATCCCGCCGTAAGTTCCTTGCCGATGTTGGCAAGGGCACTCTGCTCGCCACCATCGGCCCCGCGCTGGCCGCTGAATTCGGCATCACCACGGCTGTCGCTGAAGAGGCGACGGCAGCGCTCAACTTCGGCGGCATGGAGTCGCTCGTCTGCTTCATGCAGGAGACGCCCGTGTCGAAACTGCAGCCCGCGCTCGCCGCGAAACTCAAGGACGGCGTGCCGCTGAAGAAACTCGTGGCCGCGGGCGTGCTCGCCAATGCGCGCAATTTTGGCGGCGAGGATTACATCGGCTTCCATACGCTCATGGCGCTGCATCCCGCGCTGAAAATGGCCGCGTCGATGCCCGGCAAGCAGGCCGCACTGCCGGTGTTCAAGGTGCTCTATCGCAACACCAATCGCATTCAGGAATTCGGCGGCCGTGGCGACGAGGTGCTGCATCCCGTGGCTGCTGGTGACGGCAAACCGACTGCGGCGGACCTGCACAACGCCGTGAAGCGCAAGGACACCGACGGCGCGGAGAAAATCTTCGCCACCCTGATGCAGAACAGCGCGGATGACGGTTTCAACGCGCTGCTGGAGTGCGTTCAGGACAATCCGGAGGTGCATCGCACCGTGCTGCCATATCGTGCTTGGGATCTGCTTGATCTCGTGGGCAAGGAGCACGCCACCACGATGCTGCGCATGTCCCTGCGTTACTGCTTGAACAGTGAAAAGTCTCGCCGTCCCGAGTGGGATGAAAATGCGAACGCGCTGTCGAAGCTGATCGACGAGCACAAGCTCATGGGCCGAGATCCGGGCACGCGTTCGATGGAGGACGGCGTGGTGGAGAAGCTCAGCATGACCCTCTTCAGCGGCACGCCGCAGGAGGCGGCTGGTGCTGTGGCTGCCGCGCTGGCGGAAGGATTCGATCCGCAGGAGATCGGCGAGGCGATCTCACTCGCGGCCAATCAACTCGTGCTGCGCGATCATGGCCGGCCGCCGGAATGGGAATCGCCCGGCAAACCGCCCGGCAGCGTGCATGGCGACTCCGTGGGCGTGCATGCGAGCGACTCGATCCATGCGTGGCGTAATCTCTCACAGGTGAGCAAAGGCCGGAACGTTTTCGCCTGCCTCATCCTCGGCGCGTGGCAGGTGGCGCGGGACCGTGGCGGCAACAGCGTCCAGCGCTTCCTCGAATGGGAGCCGATGCCCTCGAAGCGCTGGATCAGCCAGGCCACCGATCAGACGAAACTGCTCGCCGAACTCGACGAAAACATCCGTCAAAATCTGCAAGGGCATGCCGCAGGCGTGGTGCATCGCTGTGGCATGCAGGGGATCGCGCCGGACGCTGTGTTTCAGACCTTGCTGCGCTACGCTGTCAGCGAGGATGGAGCGCTGCATGCGGAGAAATACTTCCAGACCACCTGGGATGAGTTTCACCGCACGCGTCCTGCTTTCCGCTGGCGTCACCTCACCGCGCTCGCACGGGTCACCGCCAGCGAGTTTGGCCGTCCGGCTCCCGGACAGGCCGAGGCGCGTGAATTGCTCGGCGTATGAGCCACAAAAAAAGCGTGGCGGAGGAGTCCCCGCCACGCAGTGATTTATGGCTGGATGCCGGTCACAGTCTCAAGCCGAGGTTGGTGTTGGCATTGATCGAGGGGCCGGAACGCCGGGGCGCAGGCCCCCTGTCATAGTAGTGGTGGTTGGTGTGCCCTGGCCGGTAGCCGGGATAACGCGCGTGGCCATGGGCGTGTCCGTCCACATAGCAACTGGACAGTGCCACCGCAGGCAGCACGATGCTGAGGAACCGAAGGATGTGTTTCATAAGCATGATGGGTTGATGTTGACCCTGCTTTGGAAGCATTTCGACGGCGGCTTGTTCGATGAAGTTGTCGATCTTCGTGCGAAGAAAATGCGCGTCGGCCCGACAAAAAGGCATCCAGCACCCTGTTGCTGACGTTGCGTGGCCCGTGCTCCGCGGGTTCATTTCGCCTCGACCAACTGCACCGAGTCGGCACCGACGATGCCGTTGGTGTCCTTGTTGCTGACGGTGATCACGGCCGGCTTGTCCGTCGCAAACTCGAAGACGCCGAGGCTGAGGAACAGCTTGTCGATCGGCGGCGCCTTCTTCTGGTTCACCAGCACCGTCTCGGTGCCGACGGCGTGTTCGATGCTCACGGGCACGTTGCTGGCGCGGTTGGGAGCGGAAGCAAACGAGACGCGCACTTCGTATCTGCCTGAAGCGGGAATTTTCAGCCGGTAGATGACGCTCTTGGCGCCTTTCTCGGCGTTTTCGTCATGAATGCTCGCGCCATCGACGGGATTGCCATACGAGGAGCCGAGCCAGTGGCCCGCGCGTTCGGCCTGCGAGTCGTCCATGACGATGCCGGGCAGCTTCGCGGAGCGCACGAGGTTTGCGAGCGAGGCGAGTTCGAGCACGGCCTTCTGTTCGAGCAGTTTTTTCTGCAACGCGGGCACGTCGATGTTTTGCACTGAGGTTTTGCCGTGAATCCCCATCGTGGCCGCGAGACCGCACGCATGTCCCAGCGCCATGTAAACAGGCTCCATGCGGATGGAGCAATATGCGATGTGGCTGGCGGACAGGCAGACGGGCACGAGCAGGTTCTCGCATTCGGCGCGTTTCGGCGTGAGGCTGCGATAGGGGATCTGATAGGGCAGCGTGGGCGTGTCCTGAAAGCTGCCCTCGTCGCGCACGGTGCCGTCCTCGGCGAGGATGCGCTGCATGATGTGGCAGTCGATGAGGAAGGAGCCCATGCCGACGGAGTCGTCTTTGAAAATATCCGTCTGCATGTCCCGCTGCGTCATGACGTGCTCACCGATCATGCGGCGCCCTTCGCGCACATAAAGTGCGTAGGGCCAGTGGTCGTTGTCGGTGAACTCGTCTTTGCAGAGGCCCCATGAGTTGCATTGATCGCGCAGGCTCTGCGGCACGCGTTCGTCATGCCCCAGAAACCACAGCATGCCCTGGATGAAGCCGGTGTGATCGTGCCAGATGCGTGCGCGGGTGTCGGCATCACCATCCGGATAGTCGAAATTCGCGCCAGGATAGTCGGTGGAGAACAATCCCTGTGCGTTGAGGTCGTATTTGCCATTGGCGACGTTGCCCAGATGAAACAGGCGACCAAAGCGAATGCCGGGGAAGGTTTGAATCAGCCGCAGCAGCAGTTCGTAATGCGCGGGGTCGTAATTTGCCGGTTTGGGGAATGGAACCCTGATGTTCTCGCGCTGCGTGACGCAGATGCGGAAGTTGTAGCTCTGCGTGCGCTTGTCCGCGCTGCCGGGGACGAGCTTGGGATCGGGATAGACGCCGAAGATCGGTTTGCCTGCAGCATCCACACCGGAGATCGCTGCTGGCGTGCCATGAATGTAGCTCGGGCCGGTGCCGCCGATGCTGGGGCAGTCGCTCTCCATGACTTCGAGCGTGCGCGGACGGATCGGCATGGGATGATAACCGGCGAGCGATTCGCCATACTGATCGCGGCTTTCGCGACCAACGAGGTAACTCACCTTGGCCGCCGCCATGAGATCGCCCTCATAGCTGGCGTCGATGAACATTTGTCCTTCGTAGGTCGTGCCGTCGCTCGTGGTGAGGGAGGTGATGCGAGCGCCGTCTTTCGTGGCCGTCTTCACCGATCGCCCCGTGACGACTTTCACACCCGCCTCGCCCAGCATGGTTTGAAACGTGGCCATGTTCACCTTGGGTTCCGCATACCACATCGGCGTGTCCGGTTTTGCGGCGGCGGCACGGGCGAAAAACTCGCGTGGGAATCCGCCGATGGTCTCCTCTTTGCCCACATCCGTGCGGCACAGGCCGCCGGTGACCATGCCGCCGATCCACTTCGTCGGCTCGATGATGACGACCGACGCGCCTTCGCGTGCCGCGATGATTCCCGCGCTCAATCCGGCCGGCGTGCCGCCGTACACGACGAGATCGAATTCAACCGCGTGGACGGAACTGGCGACACAACAAACGAGGAGCAGATGGCGGAGGGACATGCCCCGATACAAAGCGATAATCGTCCGCCCGCATCTGCTTTTCGCCTTGAGTCCGGCCTAGCGTGTTTCCTTGGCGTAGGCCTCGTAGGCCTCGGCAATTTTGCCCGCCTTCTCGTCGCCTTTGTGGAAGATGAAGCGGTGGCGGAGCTTGATGCGCTCGCCTTCCTTCAATTCCAAGGTGCCGCTTTCCTCCTGAACTTTCAAGCTGACGAGGCCGAAGGGATTCGCGGTGAACAGACCGTAGGTGCGGGCATGCCACGGTGTGGGGTGACGGAAGCTGCTGGGATGATTCAGCATGGCGATGCCGAGGTGCTCGCCTTCGACCGGGCCGTGGAAGTCACACCACTTGGCGCGTTTGCCCCAGCTCTCCGCATCCTGGTGGCCTTCGCTGTTGATGATCTTGCCGCCTTCTTTGGCATCGACAGACATGCTGTGCGGCACGCGGATGCTCAGGCCGGAGTCTTTTTTGTCATCCACGGTCACGCTGCCTTGGGAAGCGATCAGATCGATGTCCACGTCAATCGTGCGGGTTTCGCCATCCGCATGGAAGGTCAGTGAGCGCTCCTCGGTGATGATGACCTTGCCTTCTGGATCGACGTAATCGGACAAGGCGTAGATCATGCCGCTCTTGCCGCCTTTCAGCTCCTTGAACGCACGGTGTTTGATGGCACCGAGCGTTTTAGCGCGTTCGCTGGTCTTTGGGTTGCTGCCAAAGGAGGCGGCTTCCGCCCAGGTGTTGTACCCGCCGATGCTCTCGTGGCCGAAATTGAGGCCACGGTGGTGCGGATGGTCCTGCTTCTCGCCCTCGACGTTCTTCATCGGATACGAGCGTGTCATGGACTTGCCGGTGGGACCGTAAATCGGCCAGAGGTAGGGCTTGTTGGCCTGATCGACGACGTATTCGGCAAAGACCTGCCCGTCCACCTTCACCACAGCGCCTCCGGTGGCGGTTTTTTCGACGGTGAATTCAGCGGCGCAGGCCAGTGAGGCTGCGAAGAGAGAAGAGGCGAGGAGGGCGGTCAGTTTCATGGTGGTGGCAGAGAACGTGGGTGAGTCTGGAATGCTTTCGGCGGAGATCAATCCCAGCCACGGAAGAAAGCAAGCGCGTTGCGTGTCGTGTCCGCCGCCACCTGCTCAACCGATTCGCCGCGCAGTGCGGCAATGGCACGCGCCGTGTCCGCGGCATAGGCAGGCTCGCAGCGTTTGCCGCGATGCGGCACGGGCGCGAGGTAGGGTGAGTCGGTTTCGAGCATGTAACCACCCGCAGGCACCACACGGGCCGTTTCGGCGATGATGCCGGCGTTTTTGAAGCTCACGATGCCAGTGAAGGAAATCAGGTGTCCACGCTCTAGCAGCGGTGCCGCCTGATCCATCGTGCCGGTGAAGCAGTGAAACACGCCGTGCAGTTGCTCGCTAAAGGGCAGCACGAGCGCGGCCAGATCGTCCCAGCTCTCGCGATTGTGCAAAATCACGTTCAGCTTCAGTTCAGCCGCGAGTTCGAGCTGGGCGGTGAGCACGTTCGCCTGATGCGCCTTCCAGGAATCCAGTGTGAATCCCTCGGGCGGCGCATGAAAATAATCGAGGCCGATCTCGCCGATGGCGCAGACTTTCGGATGCTTCGCAAGCTCGCGCAGTTCATTGACCCAAGACGAACCCGTGACCGAATCCGCATCGCAGGGATGCACGCCAACGGCAACCCGTACATCGGGTTCGTTCTCGGCAAGGGCGAGCAGCTTGCGGGCATTTTCGAGATCGGTGGAGGGCGCAACCATGCGTGTGACGCCGGCTGCGCGGGCGCGCTCCAGCGCGGCAGGGAGGTCCTGGTCGAACTGCTTGCTGCCAAGGTGAGTGTGCGTGTCGAAAAACATGTCCGGCGCAATCGCATGCCTGTTCCGGGAGTCAAGCGTGACGAATTTGTCCTTTCCTCAGGCGTGGGATGCGTGATAAACCACATTCATGCCAATCCGCCGACTGCTTTGGGTTTTGCTGTGCCTGTCGCGGCTTTCCAGTGCCGCACCGGAGGATTATTTCGGCATTCAGGTGGTCGATGAAACCACCGGGCGCGGGGTGCCGCTGGTCACACTGAGAACGACGAACCAGATCATGCTGACGACGGACAGCGCGGGCTGGATTGCCTTTGACGAACCAGGGCTGATGAACCGCACGGTGTACTTCAATGTCGAGGGGCCGGGCTATGCGCTGCCGAAGGACGGCTTTGGTTATGCGGGCGTGAAACTGACGCCGGTGGCCGGGAAAACGGCGGAGGTGAAGGTGCTGCGCACGAACATCGCCGAGCGCCTGTGCCGGCTCACGGGGCAGGGGATTTATCGCGACAGCACGCTGCTGGGAAAGGAGCCGCCGCTGCCGCGTCCGAACCTGTTCGCGGATGTGATGGGGCAGGATTCCGTGCAGGTGGTGCCGTGGAAGGGGCGCTACTTCTGGATTTTCGGTGACACGCAGCGGCCGAATTATCCGCTGGGAAATTTTCATTCCACCGCCGCATGGAGCGATGCGCCGGACAAGGGCGGCCTGGATCCTGAAAACGGCATCCACTTTGAGTACATCACCGATGAGAATGACGCCGTGGCCAAGATGCTGCCGGTCGAGGAACCGGGCGTTGTGTGGCTGTTTGGCATGCTGACCGTGATGGATGCGGAGAAGCACGAGCATCTCATCGCGCATTACTCGCGCTGGCGGGATCTCGGCAAGCGGCTGGAGCACGGGCTCGCGGAGATGGATGAATCCACCGGACGCTTTCGCCGCATCGCGGTGCTGGGAGACGAGTACACCTGGCAGCATCCGCAGGGCAACGCCGTGCGCGTGAAGGGGGAGGATGGCGACTGGTTTTACTTTTCCACGCCCTTCTGCCGGACACGCGTGAAGGCGGACTACGATTCCGTGCAGAACACCCCGTCCTACGAGGCCCTGGTGTGGTCGGAGGAACATGGTGAATACGTGTGGCAGAATTCACAGGCGCCCATGACGCAGAAGGACGAGGGAAAGCTGATCGCAGAAAAGAAGATGCCCAGGGACAAGGCGCGCATGCAGGTCGTCGATGCGCAGACGGGCAAGCCGGTCCAACTGCATGCCGGCAGCGTGCACTGGAACAAGCATCGCGAGCGCTGGATCATGATCGCCGTGCAGGAGGGAGGAGAGGCGTCCTATCTCGGTGAGGTTTGGTATCTGGAAGCGAAGCAGATCGAGGGTCCGTGGCGCAAGGCGGTGAAGATCGCCACGCATCCGAAGTACAGCTTCTACAATCCGAGTCATCACGCATTTTTCGATCAGAAGGACGGACGCATCATCTACTTTCAGGGCACGTATGCGGAGACCTTCTCGGGCAATCCGGTCCCGACGCCGCGCTACGACTACAACCAGATCCTGTATCGGCTCGACCTTGAGGATGAGCGGCTGAAGGCGGCGAGGGCGGAGTAGCGCGGCTGTTTTCGGTAACACCGCCGGGCGGAGAGGCAGGCGGCCCCTCACCCCGGCCCTCTCCCCGAAGCAGATGACATTCACAAAGAACGTTATCGACGGGGAGAGGGAGGAGGCTTGCCATCCGTCCAACATGAACCTCCTCTCCCCGTCAAAGATGTGATCGCTCCTTGATTCGCTTCGGGGAGAGGCCGGGTGAGGGGCTGTACACTGATCCATCGGCCGGAGTTCCTTGATGAATCTCCAGTCTTGCCCTTGATGGTGCGGTCCGATAGCCTGCGCGGAAATTCAATCCAACCCAGCACCACCATGTCCGCCAACCTCGCTGAACTTCTCGGTACGATGATCCTGATCCTCCTCGGCGATGGCGTCGTGGCCAACGTCGTGCTCAAACAGACCAAGGGAAACAACGCGGGCTGGATCGTGATCACCGCAGGCTGGGGATTTGCCGTGGCGGTGGCGGTGTATTGCACGGCATCGATCAGTGGCGCGCATTTGAATCCGGCGGTGACGCTGGGCCTCGCTTCGATTGGAAAATTCGAGTGGGCGCTGGTTCCGGGCTACATCGCCGCGCAGATGGCAGGTGCGTTTCTGGGCGGCGTCCTCGTCTGGCTGGCCTATCTGCCGCATTGGAAGGAAACGAACGATCAAGGCCCCAAGCCCGGCGTCTTTTGCACCGCTCCGGCGATCCGCCACACGGCGGGCAATTTGATCTGCGAGATCATTGGCACCGCCGTGCTCGTACTGGGTGTGCTGGCGATTCTGTCACCGGCAAATCTGGTGCCGAACTCGGGGTTCGACAAAGGCTTCGCCCCGGCGCTCGTCGGCATGCTCGTGTGGTCGATCGGTCTGTCCCTCGGCGGCCCCACCGGCTATGCGATCAATCC